>JBAUOG010000846.1:0-25312 GCA_049579625.1 Bryobacteraceae bacterium | reverse complement strand
AAACTGAGCCGCGACCGTGAGGGAGCGCACTCAAAGGCCGATATTCGTTCTAGTCTGGCATCCGCTTGCTGACGCGCGCGGTACTGTGCTGGGAACTGGTCACGGCTCCGAAGCATCTGTGGTTGCTTGCAATGATTCCTGGTCATGCGGCCATTTCTGCGTTGATTGCTTCTATTAATGTCTCAAGCTGGCCATCGAAGACTTTGACGGCGCGGCCCCATCCTCCCATGCGGGTGAAGGCGGGCTGGGCTTCGAAGTCTTGCTCATCGAGCGAAAGGTTCTCTTGCAGATGGGCTTGGATGCGGTCGAGCCACTGTTGCTGCCCTGGCGTGAAGCTGCGGCCCGCAGTGAGTCGCGTGAACGCGAGATGGACGCGCTCGGCGGCAGTGAGGAGCGGGTTTTGCTGGTTTGAAGCATGCTTGACCATGGAGATGATGTCGCACATGGCTTTCTTGTCGCTCAGTTCGTGCGCGCGCTGCAGGTTATCGACGGTGAAGCGCTGGGGAGCGGCTTTTAGCGATTCCAGAAGCTGATTCAGGGCGTTGGGGCTCCAGCGGCGAGGGCGCTTGAGGAGAACGGCGATGGCTTCGTTGTCGGCTTCGTGGGCGTGGACGAATTCGGCAAAGGCAGCGAGGTAGTCGGCGGGCTTGTATTCCTTGCCGTCGGAGCCGCGCACGAGCCATTGGGAGGAGACTTCGTCGATGGTCTGCGTGGCGTGGATGAAAACGCGGCCGCGGCGTTTGTAGCCGACGAGCAGCATTTGGAACTCGGGATTGCGCAGCAGGGAGAGTGTTTCGGTGAAGTGTTCTTTGACGAGGTTGGGCAGATTTTGAGCGAAGCCGGCGATGTCGCCATCGGGGATGAACTTGGCGAAGTCCTGGCGGGCGTCGCCCGACATTTCCTTGTCGATGCGCTGCAGGCGCTTGGCGAGGCAGCGGGTGTTGTAGGGCCGATCGCGATTGGCCCAGATCTCGTCGATGATTTCGATGATGGTGCGGGTTGGGCCCGTGGGCGGATCTTCGACGATGTCGGTAGTGTTGCGGAAGTATTCGAGCAGACTGCCGTCGAAGCAATCGAAGACGACGAAGTGCGATTTGTCCTTGAAGCGCTCGCCTTTGCGAGTGCCGCGGCCCATCATCTGCGTGAATAAAATGCGAGACTTCACGGGCCGCAGGAAGACGATGTATTCGAGATCGGGGATATCGACGCCGGTGGTGAGCATGTCAACGGTAACAACAATGCCGGGAGCGGTACGATTGCGGAACTCGCGGATGCGCTGGAGCGGGCGGTCGACGTTCGGGTTGCCGGTGATTTTCCGGACGAACGAATCGCCACGGCCGAAGACCTCGATGGCGAGCCGGACGAGTTGTTCGGCGTGGGACGTGTTCTGCAGGTCGTTGACGGCGAAGATGAGGGTTTTCGGGAAACGCCCGGTTTGGCGCTCGTGTTCCAAGGCGTAGGTCTTGATCTCTTCGAGGATCTTGCGGTTGGAATCGGGTGAGGTGATGTCGCGTTCGATTTGCGTGGTGTCGAACTGGCGCTCGTCCTCGATGTAGTCGAGCTTACGGGCGCCGGTGGCGGGATCGATGAGGTCGACCTGCTCGCCTTCTTTCAGGAAGATGCCGTTGAGGCGGATGTTGGACTTGATGGTGACGACGTCGTAATCGACCAGGAAGCCCTGCTCGACGGCGGTTTCGTAGCGGTATTCGAAGACCTTGTCCTTGAAGAGCGCGGTGGTGTGGCTGGCGGGCGTAGCCGTGAGGCCGATTTTGATGGCGTCGAAGTGGTCGAGCGTGCGACGCCAGATGGCGGTTTGGGAAGAGGTGTAGCCGCGGTGGCACTCGTCGGCAACGATCAGGTCGAAGGCGTGGATGGGGATGTCGGGGAGCTTGTCGGCGTCGAGGTCGTCACCTTCCTCGCCACCGCCCTCGACGGCATCGCGGCCGAAGAGGTTGATGCTGGTGCGCTGGATGGTGGAGACGTAGACGAAGGCCGAGCCGGGCTTGGGATTGGTGAGGTAGTGGTTGGGCAGGACTTTGGGATCGAACTTATCCTCTTCTTCGAAGTCGCCGGATTGGAAGCGCTGGCTGTAAACCTCATAGATGCTGTCGAACTTGAGGCCGGGTTCGGCTTCGAAGGCAGCGAACGCGCGGACGGCTTGCGCGGCCAGGGCGCGGCGATCCACTAAGAAGAGGACACGGGGAGCCACGCCGGACTTCATGAGGCGGTAGATTTCGTTGACGAGGGTGAAGGTCTTGCCGGTGCCGGTGGCCATGGCGATGAGCATCTGGCGCTTGCGGGCGGCGATGGCCTTCTCGATGGCGTCGTTGGCGTCGCGCTGGTAGGGGCGGAGCCGGGTGTTGGTGTTCGGGAGCGATTGCAGCTTGTCGACGGCGGCCTGGAAGTCGCGTTTGAGGAGATCCTCCAGCGCGGCCGGCGAGTGGAAGCCGGCGACCTCGTGCGACGGATTCAGCTGGTGGCGGATGTCGTGGTGCCAGATTATCTCGCCGTTGGTGGAGTAGAGGAAGGGAACGCCGAACGCGCCGGTGGCGATGGCGGGCTGGGTGATGCCCTTGGAGTAGCGCTCGGCTTGGAGGAGAACGTTTTGCGGACCAATGGAGAGCTTCTTGGCTTCGACGATGCCGATGACGAGGCCGCCACGGCAGAGAGCGTAGTCGGCGGGACCGTTGGCGGTGTCGAATTCCTCGACCGCGCAGTTCTCCCAGGTCGAGAGCGGCAGGCCGGGCGCGAAGCGACGGACCGTCCAGCCGGCAGCGCGGAGCTTGCCGTCGATGATGCGCTTCCTCGTGAGGTATTCCGAGTTGGCGGGCGTGGGGGCCGACATTACTGTAGGAAGTACCAGTGTAGCGGGGGAGGGATGTTTTGCGCAGGGCCGGGGCGGGGGCCGACTAGAAAGAATCGGGACGGACGGTAATCAAGTCTGATTGTCCTCAGACTAATCCGGGATGACCCAATACCTTGAGCGAATGGGTCGCCTCGGCTTTCAGCCTGTCGGTTGTGTTCTGGACAAAGGCACCAGGGGATCCAATCGCACCGTCCGTGGTCCCCACACAACCATCAGAATCGGGGGTCCGAGGCGAGTCACCAAACCGGTATCGGCAATTTATCGAACAGAATCAGTTGCTTGCACCGCATCGTGCTCAGACGCCAGAGCTCACTAGCCTGATCCTCTAGGTGCGGGGAGATCTCCGTATGGGGTTGGCAACCTGCGGCGGTTTGCTTGACCTGCCTGCGGGTAAGGCCGAGGTTGGTCGATACATTTTCATCAAGGTCGTAAGCGGAATCCGCTCACGACGGTTCGTTTCGCAACTGTCTGCGTTCGGCGGCTCGCCGGAATTGGCTTCGTATTTTCAAGTGGCTCCACCGCCAAGGGTCAGGTGGGTCTCGGCCGCCTGGCAAATTCGGCCGATCGTAGTCACCTCTAGCAGGGGGCAGTTCGTTTCGCAAAAAAGGGAATCAGTGGTCAAAGGGGGTCCCAAGTCCGAGTTAACTCATGTGTATTCAGTATTTTGAGTTCGTCCGCGCAATCATCGGCGGTGTCGGCGATCTTAAACCACTTCGTTTCGTAAACTAGATTTGGCGCGCTCTCACACCAGTTCACGGGCGGCGATGAACGAAACCCGGTCATGTGGGTTTCGTTTCGCAAAAACCGGATAGGGCGCAAAAGCTGAGGGCCTCGTACCGATGCGCGTGGGCGTCGGTTTCTCCCAGGAACGTGGGTAACCTGTTTGCATTCAGTATTTTGAGTTCGTATGCACAATGCAGCAGCAGCATCCGACTTCGTTTCGCAAAACGCCGGCTACCGTCAGCGTCTGGCTTGGCTTCGTTCTTTCGCGACGCTTGACCAGGCGCTCACCATACCCCGCATTTGCATGACGCAAGGCGCGCTGTCCCTGGTTCGCCTGTGGCCGGGGGGTTAAGTTGATCGACGACGTGGTGGACAAAATGCTCTACAACTGGAGGGTAGGGCTGGTTTGAATGGGAGCGCTTATGATTCAACTGCCATTTAAGGACCGTGATGAGGCGGGGCGGTTGCTGGGAGCAAAGCTCGCCGGTCGCCAATTCCCTGAAAACACGATTGTTCTGGGACTGGCGCGCGGCGGGGTGGCGGTTGGGTGTCCGGTCGCGGCTCAGTTGCGCGTTCCGCTCGATATCGTGGTGGTGCGCAAGGTGGGTGTTCCCAAGCAGCCGGAGCTGGCAATGGGGGCCATCGCGGGCGGCGAGGTGCAAACGCTCGATCAACAACTGATCGGGTACCTGGGTGTCTCTAGGGAACAGGTCGAAGCGGTGGTGGCGAGCGAAAAGGCAGAAGCCGCCCGGCGCGAGCGCCTATACCGCCAAGACCAGCCTGCGCCCGACCTCACAGGGCGGGCGGTGATCCTGGTGGATGACGGTCTGGCGACCGGGTCGTCCATGTTGGCGGCCGTACGGTACGTCAAGAGCCTCCGGCCAGCCAGCGTGGTGGTCGCGGTGCCGGTTGGATCCAGGCAGGCCTGCCAGCTGTTAATTAAGGAAGCCGATGAATGCGTATGCCTCGCCACGCCGGAACCCTTCCATGGGGTAGGCGTCTGGTATATGGACTTTCGGCAAACAACCGACAAGGACGTGGAACGCTTGCTGGAGAAGAGCCGCAAGCCGATCCGAGGGCAGCCGGGGGTAGAGGCAGGGAGAACGCGGGGTCTGGGATAACTCACGAAACTACCGCACCCAACCGCGCGCGTCAGCAAGCGGACCGGCAGCCTTCCCTCTAGCCTGCCTCGCGGCTCTGTTTCAGGACTTGCTCGTATCCCAGGCCATCTGCATGGTGTCGCCGAAGCGGGTGAGCGAAGAGCCGCCGTCGCAGGGAAAGCTCCCGCCGGTTATATAGGACGCGGCGTCGGAGCACAGGAACAGGGCCAGGTCGGCGAGTTCGTCCTTCGTGCCGAACCGGCGCAGGGGCACTGCATGTTTGATGCGGTCCCCGATTTCCGGGGTCGGGGCGAGGCGGCGCATGCCTTCGGTATCGGCGGTGGGGCCGGGAATGATTGAGTTGCAGCGCACTCCGGCGGGCCCCCACTCGATGGCGAGCGTCTTCAAAAGCAGTTCGATGCCCGCTTTCGCGGCGCACACGTGCGCCTGGAAGGGCATGGGAATGGTAGCGTGTGCGGCCGAGATGGCCAGAATGGAGGCGCCTGGCAGGCAGAGGTGGCCATAGGCTGCACGGAAAGTATTAAAGGTTCCCAGAAGGTCGATCTCGACGACCGCTTTGAAGCCGTTGGGGGACATGCCGAGAGCGGGCGCGGGAAAGTTGCCTGCCGCGGCCGCGACCACTATGTCGATGGGGCCGAACTCCTGATGCGTGCGATCGAGCGCCACTTCGAGGGCAGGATAGTCGCGAACGTCCAGTGGGGAGATAGAAGCCACGCCGCCATGCTGGCTGATGGCAGCCTTCGCCAGCTCGAGCTTTTCGGCCCGGCGTCCGGCCAGCATGACGTTCGCGCCGTGCTCGGAGAACCGTTCAGCAATGCGCAATCCAATCCCGCTGCCGCCGCCGGTGATGAAAGCGACCTTGCCGTCGAGCAGCCGGTCACGAAAGATGCTTGCCATGGCAGACGAGCATATCAGAGCTGGCAGATCGGAATGATGCCCGGATGGTAGTCTAAACAAAGGTTTTGGAATCACAGCTATGCTGGACATCGAATCAACCCGGTTGGAGAAAGCCGTCCTGGTGAAGGTTACCGGACGCCTGGATGCGGGAAACACGTCTCAGTTCCAGAGTGAGTGCGACGCCTGGATCGCGAAGGGTGCCACGCGCATCATAGTTGAGCTTTCCAAGCTTCAATATGTCAGCAGCATGGGGCTGAGCTCCTTTCTGGGTGTGGTCAAGGCTCTGCAGCCCAAGTCGGGCACGCTCATCTTGTGCGGGCTGCAGGGGTTACCGCGACAGGTTTTCGAGATGACCCGGCTAATTGGCCTGTTTCCGGTGTTTGACACGACGGAAGCGGCGCTGGCTAGCCTCTGATGGGGACTGACTTCGTACGGCGGACACTTCCTGCTCATGTGGACGCACTCCAGGAGTGCTTTGCCTTCGTGCGGGAAGGGGCACAGCGCAGTGGGCTTTCGGAAGAGGACATGGACCGGCTGGACCTGATCATGGAGGAGTTCTTCATGAATGTTGCCCGCCACGCCTATCCGACAGGCCAATCGGGCAATATTGAGCTGGGTTATGCGGTGCCGGTGGCTGGAACCCTGCAGGTTGAGATCTCGGATTCGGGCAAGATGTTCAACCCGTTGGCGAGCAGCCCCCCGGACTTCAGCCGGGGGTTGGCGGAGCGCCCGCTGGGAGGTATGGGTATCTTCTTAGTGAACGAAATGGCCGAAGCGTTATCCTATCGCTGGTTGGATAATCGGAATACGATTTCGTTCCACTACCCCAAATCTGAGCCCACAGTCTCGTAAGTTGTTGAAACAACGTTTGTGTTGCCTTCCTTTCGGCTTTGGATCATAATCAAGTACTCGAAACAGATTATGTTGGCACACAGATTGCAAACAGGAAAGAAGTAAGGGGAAGGCAAAAACAAAATGAGTTTTCTACGCAAGTATCGGTTCCCGTTCTTAATCGGCGGAGGCGTCGTGGCCGCTGGTCTCCTGGTGTACTTCTCGCACTCAAGCGGTCTGAACCAGACCCAGGGAGCGATTGGCCATCGTGACGTATATCGCGATAGCGAGGTCAAGTCTGCCGACGTGGACACGACCGGATCAGCACCGGTAGCTACACAGGCGCTTTCGAAGTCCGATGTTGCGACGACCGCAGCGGGGCTGAAGGGTGCCAATGAACTGAAGGGTGCCAACGAACTGAAGAGCGCTAACGAACTGAAGAGCGCCAATTCGCTGAAGAGCGCCAATGAACTGAAAAGTGCTAACGAACTGAAAAATGCCAACTCCCTGAAAAATGCCAACTCCCTGAAGGGTGCCAACGAACTGAAAGGCGCCAATTCGCTGAAGAGCGCCAATGAACTGAAAAGCGCTAACGAACTGAAGAGCGCTAATTCGCTGAAGAGTGCCAATGAACTGAAAAGTGCCAACGAACTGAAAAATGCCAACTCCCTGAAGAGCGCCAACGACCTGAAAAGCGCGCAGCAGTAGCATCGGTAGAGTATCTGAAATTTGTTCAAACTTAGCCTGAACGTTTGGAAACAAGTCCCGCGATTCCTCGCGGGACTTCTTCTTTTTACAGTATGCTTATCAGCTACGCCTAAACTCTTCTATCAGGCGTCCGAACACATTGAAGTCCTGTATTATAGTCCGGCCCACGAATACCTGGTTACTCACCTGATCCGCGCGTACGAGAACGCCCTTCAGTTCCAGAACCGCCTGTTCCACTACACACCGAAGGAAAGGCTGTCGGTGCTAATTGAGGATTTCGGCGACTACGGGCATGGCGGCGCTGGAACACTCCCGGCGAATTTCATCACCATCGGCATTGAGCCGTTGAGCTACACCTACGAAACACTTCCCGCCAATGAGCGTATGACGTGGATCATGAACCATGAATCCACCCACATTGTGATGATGGAGAACCCGAACAATGTGGATCAGCGTTGGAGGAGGGTCTTCTTCGGCAAGGTCTCGCCTAACGAAAACGAGCCCCTTTCTATGCTCTACAGCACGCTTTCAAGTCCGCGCTTCTACGCAACACGCTGGTACCACGAAGGAATAGCCGCGTTCATGGAAACGTGGATGTCAGGCGGGTTGGGGCGAGCCATGGGTGGCTACGACGAGATGGTGTTCCGCACCATGGTCGCGGACGACGCCTACATCTACGACGTGGTGGGGCTGGAATCGGAGGGTACGTCGATCGATTTCCAAACCGGCGCGAACTCATACCTCTACGGAACGCGGTTCATGACCTGGCTGGCGAAGGCCTACGGGCCCGACAAGCTGGTGGCGTGGGTGACGCGCACCGACAACACGAAGGGCTACTTCGTGGCACAGTTCAAACAGGTTTACGGAATGCCTCTGGCCGAAGCCTGGAAGACGTGGATCGCCGCCGAGCGCCAGTGGCAGGAACAGAACCTGAAAGAGATCCGGCAATATCCGGTGACCACGCCGAAGCCGCTCACCGGGCGTGCCCTGGGGTCCGTTTCTCGTCCTTTCTACGACCCGGTTAACAAGACGATCTACGCCGCGGTGTTGTACCCAGGACATCTGGCGCACATCGCGGAGATTCACACCGACACCGGGAACATCGACCACCTGAAGGACATCAAGGGTGTGGGCGTTTATTACGTGTCGTCTCTGGCGATGGACTTGAATCATCGCCAACTGTTCTACACGACCGACAACGAGAGCTGGCGCGACCTGAACGTGTTCGACCTGAAAACACATCGAGCGAAGCGCCTGCTAACGGACTTTCGGGTGGGCGACCTGGCGTTTAACACGGCAGACAACTCGTTGTGGGGCGTCAAACACAACAACGGGATCTCCTCGCTGGTCGAGATCGCCGCACCCGCCAAGGATGTGAAGCCGTATATAGTATGCGATTACGGGATCGACCTGTTTGACCTGGATATCTCACCCGATGGAAAGTATCTGACCGCCGCGGAATCGGACCTGAGCGGGAAGCAACAGTTGGTGCGGTTCGAGATTGAGAAACTCCGAGCCGGCGACGTCTCCAAAGAAGTTCTGTACGACTTCGAATACAACACCCCGGGAAACTTTGTGTATGCGCCGGACGGCCGCTCGATGTACGGATCCTCCTACTACACCGGAGTTTCGAATCTGTTCCGGTACGACTTCAAGACCAAGAAGATGGATGTGATCAGCAACGCGGAAACGGGGCTGTTTCGTCCGTTGCCGCTGGCCGACGGGCAACTGATCGCGTTCGAGTACACGGCAAAAGGGCTGGTGCCGGGCTGGGTACCGACGAAGACGCTGGAGGACGTGGCGGCGATCAAGTACCTGGGCATGTCGCTGCTGGATAAGTACCCCGTGCTGAAGACCTGGAAGCTGCCGCCGCCCTCGTCGATCAACTCGGATAAGCTCGTCGTCAATTCCGGCCTTTATGAACCTCTCAAGAACATGAGGCTGCTCTCGGGGTATCCCGTAATTGAAGGATATAAAGATGCCGCGGTGGGAGGGGCCCGGTTCGAGTTTGCCGACCGGTTGAGGCTGGCCGGGGTCAACGTCACAGTGGGCGCTTCGCCGGGCCAAGGTCTGCCAACCAACGAGCAGTATCACGCCATGATCGACGCGCACTATTGGAACTGGAAGCTGACCGCCTACTACAACAACTCCGATTTCTACGACCTGTTCGGGCCTACCAAGGTCAGCCGCAAGGGCGAATCCGTGAAGCTAGGGTATACGAAGACGTTGATTGAAGATTCACCCAGGACGTTGGCCCTCAATTGGAATGTCGCCGGATATTGGGGAATAGACACGTTGCCGGACTATCAGAATGTCACGGTCCCGTACCACAGCTTTATGGAAGCGAATGCCGGGCTGAAGTACTCGTTTATGCGTAAAACGCAAGGCGGGGTGGAAGAAGAAGTGGGAACACAGACGGGCGTCTACTCGCGGCTCAACTATGCACCGAGCGGAGCATTTCCCCGAATCTGGGGGAACTACGATCATGGCTTTCAGACGCCGATTGACCACTCACCGGTTTGGCTGCGCTTTTCGGGCGGGAAGTCGTGGGGCACCCAGAACGACCCATTCTCCAACTTCTATTTCGGGGCGTTCGGTAACAACTACATAGACCACTTGTCGATTGATCGTTACCGAAACTACTACAGTTTTCCGGGTGTGGGTATCGACGCGATCTCGGGCAATGCCTTCGCCAAGGCGCTGGCGGAATGGAACTTGCCTGCCATGAAATTCCGCCACGTGGGGACACCCTGGCTCTATGCCAACTGGGCGCGACCTACGTTGTTCTCGTCGGGATTGTTCACGGATTTCGGCAGCGCGGCGCTGAGGCAGGAATACGGGAATGTGGGAATGCAGTTGGATATACGCATTGTCCTGGGTGGCTACATGAACACGACTCTCTCCGGCGGCTACGCCGCTGCCGCGAGCAACAATGGACATATCACCACGGAATACATGGTTTCGTTCAAGATCATGTGATGGCAGTGTAGAGTGTGGTGGTGGGTTTCTCCGTTGGAACTCTGTTGGCCCATGCCGGTCTCAGCCTGCTGCCGGTGATCCTATTTCTGTTCGGCCTCAACCTGGTCGACACTTATAAGCTGATGTCCCTACGCGGCATCGTGCGCACGGTGGGAGTGGGCCTGGCGGTGGCGGCAGTGTGTTACGGTTTCAATACGGCCGTGTTCATGTGGACGCCAATTCCGGCGCGCCAGTGGGCACGGTTCGGCGCCCCGGCGCTGGAAGAGATCTGCAAAGCCCTGTACCTGGTTTGGCTCATCCGCACGCACCGGGTGGCCTTCCTGGTGGACTCGGCGGTGTCGGGCTTTGCCGTCGGCGCGGGCTTCGCGATCCTGGAGAACCTGACGTACCTGCCGGAATTGACCACGGCCGGCTTGGCGGCAGCCGCCGTTCGGGGGCTTGGCACGGCGATGATGCACGGCGGCACAACGGCGGTCTTCGGCATCGTTTCAGTGAACCGGGCGGAGATCCGCGGGACGGATCGGTTGACCGTATTCCTACCCGGACTGCTGATCGCGATCGTGATTCACACGCTGTACAACCAGCCGCTGTTACCACGCGAGATATCGGCGGGGCTCGTGCTAGTGGCGTTGCCAGCGGTGCTTTCGCTCATCATCTGGCAGAGCGAGAAGGCTTTGAAGGAATGGCTGGGAACGAAGCTCGATAAGGACATCGACCTGCTGAACATGATCGCCACCGGGACATTCAGCTCTTCGCACGCCGGTTCGTATCTGAAATCGCTCGAGAACACCTTTGCTCCTGTGATTCTGGGCGACATGCTCTGTTACCTGCAGATGTCGCTGGAATTGAGCGCCCGGGCGAAGGGAGACATGTTGCGGCGAGAGATGGGATTCCCGCTGAGCCCGGATCCGGAACTGCCTGGCCAGTTAAAAGAGCTGGCTTATCTGGAAGGCAATATGGGAAGGGCCGGGATACTGGCGCTCTCGCCGCTGCTGGGCACCAGTCACCGGGACATCTGGGAGTTGAAACACCTAACCGCAGAGTAGGATGGAGTGACGGGCACTGGAAGCGGCTGCCGTTCACTCCTGCCCGACCATAGCATGCGTACCCAGTCAAGCTCCAAGTCCAGTCATTCCGCACCTGAATCCGATGCGGAGAACGACATTCTGAAGACCGCGAAGGCTGCCCTGCTGGCTGAATCGGACAGTTTGCGCCTGGCGGCGGACCGGCTCGGCGACCCGTTCGTGCACGCCGTGGAACTGATCTATGCTCACAGCGGAAAAGTGATCGTGACCGGGGTCGGAAAATCCGCGGACATCGGGCGGAAGATCACGTCGACGTTGTGCAGTACGGGGACGCCAGCGGTTTTTGTGCATGCCGGAGAGGCGACGCATGGCGACCTGGGAATCTGCGCGGAGGGCGACCCGATAATTCTCATTTCGAAAAGCGGCGCGACGCCGGAGTTGCTGCGGTTAGTGCCGATGCTCAGGGAGCTGAAGTCTCCGCTGATCGGAATCCTGGGGAATTCGAACTCTCCGCTGGCAAGCATGGTGGATTGCGTGCTGGACGGGCGGGTATCGCGAGAAGCCGATGCGTTGAACCTGGCTCCGACCTGCAGCACGACCGTGGCACTCGGTTTGGGCGATGCGCTGGCGGTGACACTGATGGAGCGGCGGGGATTCGGCGAACGAGATTTCGCGCGATTTCATCCATCCGGCCAGCTGGGGAGGAACCTGACCGAGCGTGTGGCCGAAGTGATGCATCCGCGGCGCACGATCGCAGCCGTGGCGCCGGACGAATCGATCCACGCGGTGGTGATCGCGATGACGCAGATTCCCTTGGGGGCAGCCTGCGTGCTGGAGAGCGGTGATCAACTGCTTGGGATCATTACGGACGGGGATCTGCGACGGGCGCTTCAGCGCTTCGAAGATATACGCGGTCTGCGGGCTCGCGATGTGATGACGGCGAATCCGACCACGATCGGACCGGCCGCGCTGCTGCAAGAGGCCGCTCTGCTGATGGAGGACCGGCCCTCGCAGATATCGGTGCTACCCGTGTTAGAAGCCGATGGGCGCTGCGTGGGGTTACTTCGGCTGCACGATTTGTATCTGCACCGAATGGGGAAGTAGGGGATGAGTCATCTCAGGCGGTTACCTAAAAAGGCCGAAAAACAAGGCTCCGAAGTACAATTGAGGCCTGGGTCAAGCTGGACCCTGCTCCCACCGCTCCCTTACGGTCACGGCTCTGTCAGCATCACGCGCGCGGCTCGGTGCTGAAGTTTTCACGCACAGGTTCTGGCGAGAACACATGGCTACCGCTTAAGCGGCGAAGCGTGCGGCCGAGAGCGTCGACGTCGATTGGCTTGGTGAAATAATCGTCCATGCCCGCTTCGAGGCAGGCTCGGCGGTCGTCTGTTGTGGCATGTGCGGTCAAGGCGACGATGTAGGGCTGCCTGCCGGCAAGCGCCTGCTTACGGATCTCGCGAGCGGCTTCCAGTCCGTCCATGCGCGGCATCTGTACGTCCATGACGATCACGTCGTAGGGCCGGCCAAGCGCGGCTCCCACCGCCTCGGCTCCATCTCTGGCCAGGTCGGCCGAGTAACCCAATCGCTCAATGAGCTTGAGGATGATGCGTTGGTTGATTGCGTTGTCCTCAGCGACCAGAATGCGCAACGGCCCGTGGTCAGCGCCGGGTTCTTTTGGCGCGGGCATTTCGACTGGGTCGGGCGCCCTAAGGAACGGCACGAGGATGGAGAAAACACTTCCGACTCCAACTGTGGATTGAACCGAGACCGAGCCGCCCATGAGCTCGACGAGGGATTTCGCGATCGTCAAGCCGAGGCCAGTTCCGCCGTAGCGACGGTTAATCGAGGCATCGACCTGGGTGAACGGGTGGAACAAGGAATGAAGACGATCGGGGGGAATACCGATGCCGGAGTCGCGCACGGTAAAAGAAAGCCACTGGCGTTCGCCTTCGACTTTTGCGGGCGCGGCACAGACACGGATCTCGCCTTGGTGGGTAAACTTGAGGGCATTCGAGATGAAGCTCATGAGGACCTGGCGGAGGCGCGTGCCATCGCCGACGACACATTTCGGTAAAGGGTCGTGAATATCCAGCGTGAAGGCGAGGGACTTATCCTTGGCGGTCTTGGCAAAGAGGCCCACGCTATCGCGGAGACAGGCACGCAGGTCGAACGGGGCTAATTCGAGATCGAGCTTCCCAGCCTCGATCTTTGAGAAATCTAAAATCCCGTTCAGCACGCCCATCAGACCTTTTCCGGAAGACCGCAACAGGCGCACCGACTCTGACGCGACCGCTGGAAGAGGCATGCCTTCGAGGATGTCGGTGAGACCGATTATCTCCTGTAGGGGAGTCCTGATCTCGTGGCTCATATGAGCGAGAAAGAGGCTTTTGGCCTGGCTGGCAGCGTGGGCGCGCGCTTTCTCCTCTTCCATCCGAGCGCGGTCGCGTGCTTTGCGGCGAAGACGAGAATTCCAGGCCCGAACACTGATGGTGAGGACTGCGGCGATCAGCGTGAAAGCAAGGGTGCGGGCCCACCAAGTCTGCCACCAGAAGGGATCGAAATGGAACCCGGCGCTGGCGATACGCGGGCTCCAGGGATGACCCGCGACGCGAGTGCGGACAAGGAAACGATGGTCACCGGGGCCAAGGCCGGCAATGCTGATGTCGCGGTCCTTATTTTCGACCCAGGAGTCTCCATCGAGACTGTAGGCGAACTGCATGGCGTTCTCGAGCTTGAAGTTGAGGGCCGAGAATTCGATATGGGCGGCGGGCGGCCAACTGGAGGCACGAACGGAAGTGATAACCGGATCGCCGACGGTCGCCTGGACCGCAGAGTTTTCCGAGCGGGGGGAATAGTGCGAGAGGCCCCCGCTGGTGCCGATCCATACGCTGCCATCGGAATCAGCCCAGAAGGCTTCACCGTCGCAATCGTTGGCGACCAGGCCGTCCTCCTCGGTGAAGAAGCGCCAGTCGCCGGCAATGTGGCCTTTGGCGTTGGGGTCTTCGAGCACGGCCACGCCGTTGGCCGTTCCTTGCCAGAAGTTTCCGTGGACATCGAATCCATGAAAGGCGGTGGGATCGAGTTGCTCGCGAGGTTGTATGGATTGGGCAGTACGAATACGGTTCCCGCTGAACTCGACTCGTTCGACCGCGCCGTCGTGGCGGTGACGCAGCCAGAGCGATCCATCGGTACCTTCCGCAATGACGTACGGCGCATCGGCAAGAAGGCCGTCCTTGCGGGTATAGATCCGCCAGGACCCATCGCTAAGACGCCAGAGTCCTTCCGAAGAGGTGGCCCACAGGATGCCTTGACGATCTTCCATGACGTCCCACGCCTTCGTGGGAGCGCCGAAGTCAGTGACCTGTGTGAAGCGGGAGTTGTCGGAGGGACGATCCGCCCTGAGAAGCCCGCTACTGGTGGCGACCCAGAGCCGACCCAAGTGATCAAACGTGGCGCGGAATATGCGCTCGGCGCGAAGGCCGGATAGTTCGCTGAAGGTCTTCACCGATCCGGTGCGCGGATCGATACGAGCCAGGGTGGCGGGACGCATGATGGCCCAGATGGCGCCGTCGCGAGCCTCGCCGAGCCAACGCACATTGGAGCCGAGACCGACCCGCTGGTCCCAAACCGTCTGCTTCCCGCTGGACGCCATACGAACGATGCCACGGGACGTGCCAACCCACAGGGAGCCGTCGGAGCGCGAGCGCAGGATGCTCCACACAAGTTTCGACGGAAGCCCGTTGGACTTCGTCCAGGACTCCCATTCGGGGCGGCCAACCCAGCGGGCTAAGCCTTCACCGACCAGTCCAACCCATAAGGACCCTTCGCGGTCCTCCATGACAACACTGGCCATGGAGGTGTGAAGCCCGTCGGCGTCGCCAATGAGCCGGAAGCCAGCCGCCGAGCCAATCGCAAGTCCACCGTCTGTGGGGATCAGGATTTTTCCATATTGGTCAGTCCCGATAAAGCCGGAAAAATAGCTGGGGGGCAACGCGGGCGACACGGAGCTAAAGCGCTTCTGTCCAGGCATCCGGCGGTAGGTCAATTCCGTACTGCGCGCCCAGACCTCGCCGTTATCGAGAGCGAGAATGCCACTCCATTGCGCCTCGGGAAGGCCATCGGCGACGCCATAGCTGATCAGGCGTCCAGCATCGACGGCACAGAGCCGTTGATCGCAACCGAACCACAGTGTTGAGCCGTGACGAAACAGCCCCCGGATGGCTCGGTTCTGAAGGGGTCTTGGCAGCGGATAGGGCTGGATCGGAAAACGACCGTCCGCATCGCGCAAAGTGGCAACCTGCTGCAGACCCTGCGCGCTTGTAAGGAGAATGTGATCGTGACCGTCGCCGGTAATTCCTTGGAGCGAGAAAGACAGTTTGGAAGCTGGGATGACGGCCTCGAAGCGACCATTTTCACCCCGGAACAAGCCACTGCAGGCGACCACCCAAAGCGCTCCGTCGGAAGATTCATAGAGACCAGTCACTTCAGCGCCGCAAGCCAGTCCCTCCTTGGGGCCCATGATGCTGAAGCGCAAGCCCTCATATCTGTAGAGACCGGCCTCGGTGCCAACCCATAAGAAGCCCGTGCGGTCTTGCAACAAGGACAAGACCGTGCTATTGCCCAAGCCGGTTTCTGCACCGTAGTGATGAAAGCTGTAGCCTTGACCCGAGGCAACAGGGGGTGTGAAGGCAATGAAGAGTAGGATTAGTAGTGGCCAAACGGCTGCAGCCCCGACCTGAGTCTCGTAACGGACTAAGCTTCCGAATCTGCCAGAGATATGCCGATGCATGGACGAGACGGGATTCGCGACACAATCCCCTCTTGCCTTTTATCGACCTACTTCAAACTGAGCTATAGGTTTTTCTGCGCTGTTCGGCAGTCAAGGAACAGAGACGGCGTGGTTACATCAGATGCTATTTGTCAGGCCCAGCCCGCGCGAAGACCCGAACAGTCCGGAATGGTTTAGAAGTTCACCTTAGCCCAGAAGAGCGCTAGAGTTCCGAGACCGACTAGGAACATTAAGAATGTGAGCCAAGTCACGATGAGTTGATCGTGATGCCGGTGTACATAGTCCACGACCTTCATGACAGACCTCCCACCTTCATTTTGCACCCAAACGCCCGAAGGCGATTCGGCGATTTTTGGCCTTATTTACTGTTCCCGGCGGTCTAGCCAAGGCAAGGTCAACTCCGCCGAACAGCAACGACGCCACGGCCGGCACAGATGGGTTTGTTAGCATGAGTGCGGGATGAGCACGGAAATCACTCCGATGAGGTGGCCTGCGGCCTGGCGGCACCCGTCAGCCTTAGCCCTCGTTCAGAACACCGGCATCAACTACCTGCTGATGGACAATCAGGCTGAGTTTATGAGCGTGGTTAACCTCGCCAAACAGAGGGGCTTGCAAGTGGCGACCGCTCCGCCAGCCGGGTTCTCGCTGGTGAAAGGTGAATGGCCGGGAATCGCACTAACTCGCTCGGGCAAGGAGGGAGAAGCGGACGCCGGCCCGACCGGGGAGCCTTGGGTTGATTCGAACGGCTGGCGTATTGCGCTCGAGTCGGCGAGCCATCCGGGAACGCGAGTGTGGGTTGACGCAGCTCCACCAGAAGCCGGGGTTCCGGTCAACGCTTATTTGATCGCGATGGCCGATGCCGAAGCATATCAGGGACGATGGGTGTTGACGTTGGCGGCAGGCTTCGCCGCGGATGTCGCGAAACGGAAACACGAGGCGATGAAAGCCTGGAAGCAACTGATGAGTGCCTCTGCATTCTTTGCCGAGCGCAAACCCTGGGCCGGCTATGCGCCCCGGGCAGTAGTCGGGGTCATCTCCGATTTCTCCGGTGAGAACCAATCCTCGGGCCAGGAGTTGTTGAACATGCTGGCGCGCGCCAATCAACAGTACAAGGTCATTCTGAAAGAAGACCTTACCGCTTCGCTGAATGGGTTGAGAGCCATCGTGTATGTGGATGCCGGCACGCCCGCGCCGGAGTTGCGTGCGCGGATGCTGGGTTTCGTTGAAGCCGGCGGATTGCTGGTGACCCGAGCCGACTGGCACCCGCTTGCCGAAGACACCATATGGAAGACCGATGAGCACCCACGATTCTCCATCGGCGGATTGGGTAAAGGAAGAGTCGCGGTTGCCAAGCAGGATCCTGACGACCCTTATCTGCTAGCCAATGATTCTGTGACGCTGGTGAGCCGCCGGTACGACCTTCTCCGATTCTGGAATTTTGGCCCGGTGGGCTCACTGTTTAGCTGCGCCGAGGATCAGCGTAAGGCGAGCGCGCAGATTGTCTCCTTCGCGGAGCCAGGCGTCTACGGACCTACGGTTTGGGTGGCCGGTGCGTACCGGAACGCGAAGTTATGGACATTAGGTAAGTCCGGCGCGAGTGAGGTCAAAACGGAGATTCATGACGGCGGACTGGAGGTTCAGCTGCCGCCGGTTTCGATTTATGCCGCGGTGGAACTCGAAACGTAGGTTTTAGGTCCAGAATAGCTACAGCGGTTTGTCGAGCGAGGCAGTTCACCAAGAAGCGACTATGCGAAACCACACGCGAAGAGAATGGCTGTTGAAAACGGCTTCCGCTGTCTCCGGAGGCATCCTACTCGGTAGCCGTGCAATCGCGGCCGATAGGATCACGACCGCGACGGTGGCGACCGCGACGGTGGCGACCGCGACGGTGGCGATTGCGAGGTGCCGGACGTACGGTCCGGAACTGCTGCCGGCACTACAGACCATGTTTGATGAGCTCGGCGGATTGGAGCGATTCGTCAAGGGGAAGACAGTCGCAGTCAAGATCAATCTCACTGGCTCGCCCACCTACCGAATGGGTTACTTGCCGTTGGGCGATACACACTACACGAACCCACATGTGATCGGCGCCACGGCTTATCTGATGGGTAGGGCGGGAGCGAAGCGAATCCGCCTGCTGGAATGCCCCTGGGCGACAGCCGACCCGATTGAAGAGTACGTCTATCGGGCCAACTGGAATCCCCAGGACATTTTGAGCGCCGCGCCAATGGTGGAGTTTGAAAACACGAACTATCTGGGAAACGCTAAGAAATACTCGCGATTAAGGGTGCCGGACGGTGGGCGAATGTTCCCCGCCTTCGACCTGAATCATTCCTATCAAGACTGCGACACGTTCGTGAGTCTTGCCAAGTTGAAAGAGCACGCGACCGCGGGCATCACTCTATCGATGAAAAACCTCTTTGGGATTACGCCTGCGACGATTTATGGTTCAGGCGCAGGAGTTGACGAGCCCTCGATCTTACCGGCCGGGGGCAGGGATATGATTCACCGGGGCTACCGGCAACCATCGAAGAGCGCACCGGGCGAACTGAATCCCTCTTCGCCACGCGAAGGTGGATATCGGGTGCCCCGAACGGTGGTGGACCTGGTGGCGGCACGGCCCATTGACTTGGCCATTGTGGAAGGAGTCAAGACGATGGCGGGAGGCGAAGGGCCGTGGATCATGGGCGCTTCCCCGGTGGCGCCCGGGGTGATTGTGGCCGGCACGAATCCGGTGGCGACCGATGCGGTCTGCATGGCGGTGATGGGATTTGACCCGATGGCCGACCGCGGAACGCCGCCCTTCGAGATGTGCGACAGCACGCTGCGACTGGCTGCGGATGCCGGACTCGGACCAAGAGATTTGCGGCAGATCGAGGTCGTAGGAACATCCATTCAGGAAGCGCGATTCGATTTCTCCGTGCTACGACAGCGGCGAAGGAAACTGTTCAAGGACGACATCTAACAAACGGTAATCGCGGGTCCTTCCTATCCGCTTGCTTACGCGCGCGGTTGCTCTGAGAATATTTGCTTGGGAGGCCTTGGGAAGCCCGCAGTTGCCGGGCTTTGTCGCGTTTGGGGACACGCCTACAGCGCGCGGCGAGCTGGCGCTCCGCCGGCGCTTTGAGACGCCGGAAGTGAGCATGACATCAGTCCGGGGTGTCCCCGATGAGCCTGAGGAGCGCGCCGTTCGGATGAAAATGCCGCAACCTTTTTCATCATTGCGGCTGTGCACTCCGGCGCTCATGCCCAGATCAGTGCTGGTGTTTTTTACACTCTCTAAAGCCGACGAACCTGGCGCGGGGGCCGAGGTCGCGTTGGATGCGCAACACCTCGTTCCATTTCACCATTCGCTCGCTACGCGCAAATGAGCCGACCTTAAGCTGCCCCGCGTTCGTCGCAACGGCGAGATGAGAAATGAAAGCATCTTCGGTTTCACCGGAGCGCGCGGAGACGATGGGCTGCCAGCCGGCCGATTGCGTGAGGCGAATCGCCTCAATGGTCTCGGTGACAGTGCCGATCTGGTTGAGCTTGATAAGTACCGCATTGGCGACTTGTTTTTCTATGCCGGTCCGTATGCGCTGCGCATTGGTGGTGAACAAGTCGTCGCCAACAAGCTGGATTTTCGCTCCAAGGTCGCGCGTGATTTGGCGCCAGCCTTCCCAGTCGGTGTCGGCCATGGGATCTTCAATCGAGACGATCGGGAACCGGCCGCACCAATCCGCCATCAGGGCGCCAAACTCGCTCGAGGTGAACTGGCGCTGCTCGAGGTTGAAGCGGTAACGGCCCGTCTGCTCGTCATACAGATCGCTCGCGGCGATGTCCAGCGCAATCGCGGCGTCCCGACCCGGCGCGTAGCCGGCGCGAACAATTGCTTCGACGAGCAACTGCAGCGCGTCTTCATTGCGCTCGAACTCCGGCCAGAAACCACCCTCGTCAGCAGCGCCAAAGTATTTGCGGCGGCTGCGAAGGATTTCGCCCGCCGCGTGATAGACGTTGTGGGTGATTTCCATCACCTCTTCGAAGGTCTTCGCTCCCACCGCTATCAGCATGAAGTCCTGCACGTCCGTACGCCAGTTGGCGTGTGCGCCGCCACCGATGATTTGGATTTCCGGAACAGGCAGCAGCGTGCCCTTTCCCTCACCGAGGTAGACGTGCAACGGCTCATTCCGTGCGGCAGCAGCAGCATTCGCGGCCGCCATGGACACAGGCAGAATCGCATTGGCGCCGAGCCGGGCTTTGTTGGGTGTGCCATCGACTTCGATAAGCCGCTTGTCGATCGCCTGCTGGTCAAAGATATCCGCGCCGAAAAGCGCCGGGGCAATTTCGTTCTGGATGTTCGCAATGGCCTTGAAAACGGATTTCCCGCGAAAGCGCTGCGGGTCGTCATCGCGCAATTCAAGTGCCTCGAACTGTCCGGTGGAAGCGCCGGATGGCGCAAGACCGCGACCACGCACGCCGCTCGCCAGCATCACCTCCGCCTCGACCGTGGGCACGCCACGCGAGTCGTAAACCTGCCAGGCAGCGATGGAAGTGATCTTCATGCCGTGTCCATAAAATGCGATGCGCTAAAGAGTTCCGCAAACCAGATCTCGCTCAATCGGGCGAGATTCCTCGGCGGTGACGGCAGGTGTTCATGAACGAAGTCGCGAATGAATCGCTGTTTGCCCAACGTCAGGTATTCCACCGGCGATTTGCCATCGACGCGAGCCAGCAGCAACATCAACAGCAACGGAACCAACCGCCGCTCGACGAAGCTGGACTTGCCGCTGCGGCGGCCCTCTGCATATGCTTGCCAGAAAGCGGCGATCAGGCTTTCGATGCCGAAACGCCGGGGCGCATGGTGCAGCGACTTCAGCAACAAGTGATTTAGACAAAACGCGACGTCGAAGGCGGGCTCACCATACCACGCTACCTCGCAGTCGAGTAAGACCATACGATCGCCGCTGATCAAAATATTCTTGGGACTGAAATCGCCGTGCACGAGGACCTCGTGGGTCGATTCGATGCGCTCGGCTTCAGCGGACAACAGATCCCGTAATTTGGGATTCCGGTTTCCCGTCGTCAACAGATACGGCTCAACGCGGAGCTGGTGGAAATTCGGCGTGGTATCGAATTGTTTCCATAGCGTGATGTTGAAACTGGTGCGGCGGTGGATGTCTCCGAGAATCTTTCCGGCGAGGGCCGCGTGCTCCGTGCGGCATTCGCCCGCGAGTAGCAGTTGCTTCCAGTTCGCAAACCCTTCGCCGAGGAATTCCATGCCGAAATAGCCGGCATCAGGGTTAGAGAAACGCAGCTTCGGCACGACACCGGGCATCAACGCGCCAACGTAGTCAAGATATTTCCACTCGGTTGAATTGCGGCTGACATCGGCGAACCAGTTGTCCTTGACCTTCAACTTCGGCAAGGCGCGTTTTACAACGAACTTCTCGGCGCCGTCTTCGACCAGGTAAAGCTCGCTCGACACACCACCGCTCAATGGCGTGAGGCGCGCCTGGGAGTCACGAACGTGGCCATCGCGACGCAACATGTCGAGAAACTGGGCGGCTTCGGGCACTTCAGAGTTCATCGGGAATCGATCAGTTGGTGTTCAATTTGTTCCAGCGTCTTCCCTTTCGTTTCGGGGAGCTTGAAGTAAATGAACAGGAACCCAGCCAGGCAGATGCCGGCGTAAACCCAAAAGCACTGCGCCAAGCCAAGCTTTTCGTACATCACGGGGAAGGTCTGAGAGAGCACGAAGTTGCCCATCCACAACGCCACGACGGAAACGGACATGGCGCCGCCCCGAATGCGATTCGGAAAAATCTCAGAAAGGATGACCCAGGTAATGGGCGCCAGCGAGTAGCAATAACAAGCGATGGCGGCAACGACGAGGATGACCGGAACCAGTCCCTTCATGTTTTCGTGATAAGCCCAGCCCGTGGCGAGATAGATGAGCGTCAGCCCGAACGCGCCGCTTAGCATCAGCGCGCGCCGTCCCCAGCGATCCACCGTGCCGATGGCTACGAACGTCATCAACACGCCGACGACGCCGGTGATGACGATGCTGAACAGTATCCCGGACACGGCGTAGCCGGCACCGGCGAAAATACGCGAGCCGTATTGGTAGATCACGTTGATGCCGCACCACTGTTGGAACACGGCGATCACGATGCCGAGCAGAAGGATCTTGCGCATCTTGGGTTCGAGGAGTTCGCGCAGATCGACCTTGTCAATTTCGTTCACGAGCGTGGCTTCGATTTCTTTGACGGAGCGCTCCGCGTACGCGGACCCACCGATTTTGGCAAGCACCCGCAACGACTTCAGGGAACGCCCCTTCTTGGCCAACCAGCGGGGGCTTTCCGGCACGAAGAACATGGCGGTGAAGAAAACGGCGGCGGGTACGGCTGTGACGCGGAACATCCAGCGCCAGGCCTCCTGCACGTTCCAGGAATCAAACGGGATCTGATCGACGGTGGAACCGGCCGGAGTGGGCTGCGCGATCAGCCAATTGACGATTTGCGCCAGCATGACGCCGAGGGCGATAGTGAGCTGGTAGACCGCGACCAAACGGCCGCGCATATGGGCTGGCGCGACTTCGGCGATGTATAGCGGTGCGACATTGGACGCGATGCCGATGGCGACGCCACCGAGTAGGCGATTCGCCACGAAAAACAGAAAATTCGGCGCCATTCCCGTTCCGATGGAGGTAACGACGAAGAGGAGGCCCGAGGCGACCAGCAGAGGTTTGCGTCCGAACTTGTCGCTCAATGCGCCCGCGCCCGCGGCTCCGACTAGCGCACCAATCAGAGCGCTGCTCATGGCCCAGCCGATTTGGAGTGCGCTCACGAGGTGAAAGCATTTCTCGTAGAAGAGTTCGGCGCCACCGATAACGACCCAGTCGTAGCCAAACATCAGCCCACCCATCGCGGCGGTCATCGCGATGGCGAAGATATAGACGCGGTTGAATTGCGCGCCGGCATCGGTGGTGGTGGACGGTTGTGGCGTGCCGAATGAGTCGGATATCAATAGGTGCCCCGGATGAGGGACGTGTATTCAACAAGCATTCTATCTACAGACAGAGAGAAAATTGGGTAGCGCGCGTTAGGTGTGCGGCAGCGAGGAGCGAAAGATGCAACAATGCGTCGGCTGGTTAGAGAGATCCAGGTGAAGGAGCACCCTTCACATTCGCATCCGCTTGCTGAGACTGAGCTGAGAAGCCATGAAGAATTAAGATTATGGCCGCGGATGAACGCCGATGAACACGGATTGTGTGATTCATCGCCCAAGGCGAGCGCTCCCTCACGGTCGCGCCTCAGAAGGCTGAGGTCACGGCTCCGAAAGTATCCGCTTGCTGACGCGCGCGGTGCTGAACTTGGTCACGGCTCCGAAAGACTAGCGCACAAACAGGCGCTTGTCCCACTGAACATCTTGGGGAGCGCTCACTCTGATACGCGGGAAGTCCGGATGTTCGGGATTGGTCAGTGCATTGTGTTCACGGCCGCGAAGAATTGCGCTGGGAACGAACAGAACCGGTGATCGTCTCGTATCGAGCCATTCGTCGCCAAACGCGCGGCTGGCAATCTGGTCTTCCGCATCCCAACCGGGAAGGCTAAGGCCATCGAGTGATTCCACGGCAATCGGGTCCGGAATTGAGATCTCAATCACCGCGTGCGTCTTTGGCACACGGCCCAGATTCGAGTGAACCAAAACTTCGAGCAGGGCTCCGGCGTACGTTTCGGCGGCATAGATGACAGATCGGCCGGGCGAGTTCCAGCGGCCGCCGATGAGACGCGCTCCCGTTCCGTCAAAGATGGGGAACCGGCGGTCCGCAATGCGGAAAGCGCGCATCAGGCAGGGATGCCGTAGAAGAGGCGGTCCAGGAGTTCCTCAACTCGACGCGCGCCCAATTCCGTGGCGGCGGACTCGAGTGGACTGAGTCTCCCAAGTTCGGGATGCGGCTTCGTTAGCCAGTCGCGCGCATCTTCGCGATCGTTCCAGGCGTGCTCGGCAGCCGCGATGACGCGCGCCAAGCGCTCGGTTCGCTCGCTTTCGCCCTGAGTGAGCCGGGTTCGGCGTTTGAATGTCGCCTCAGGAACGATGCGGAACATGGCTCGCCGCACTTCGCCGGTGGACAAATAAACTCGTTCTACGGTGATGCGGAGAGCCCGCTTAGGAAGTCCCAGCGAGATGGTCTTCTGCAGGTCGCCAACGGATCGTACTCTACGACCTAAAATAGCTGTCCCACCCATCACGTCGGCAATCCTGTCGGGTCGAATCATATTCTTCTCTCGGGATCATTATAGCCGAAATGAGAGCTCAAATGAGCCAAGTCATCTGAACTCACAGCGGCACGGGTTGCCCTTGAGACTATGAACTCGCGTGACATAATCGCAGCGTGATGGCGCGGCAGCAAGCCGGCTCTTTAAATAACAGCCCACGTCAGGTATCAGCTGGAGGTGTTCAATGAGTTCTAATTCCCACCGAATGGCAGGCAAAGACGGAACCCTTTCGGGATCTCCCTCACGCCGGACCTTTTTGAAAAGCACAAGCCTCGTGACCGCCGCCTTGGCTGCGAGGCCGGTATGGTCGAGAGTAGTAGGGGCGAACGATCGCATTAATGTGGGGATTATCGGCCTTGGCGCCCGAGGCAGCGACCATCTCAGCCTATTGCTCGAGCATCGGCAAAACAAACCCGATATCGAGATTGTGGCTCTCTGTGACGTTTACCAGAAACGACTCAGCATGGCATCGAAGAAGGCTCCTGGTGCAAAGACTTACGTTCATCACCAGGATGTGCTGCAGCGCTCGGATATCGATGTGATCTTCACCGCCACTCCGGACCACTGGCACGCACCGATCACCCTGGCGGCCATGGAAGCCGGCAAGGATGTTTACGTCGAAAAACCGATGACGCATACGGTGGAAGAAGGCAAAGTTGTTGCCCACCGCGCGAAGGAACGCAAGCGGATTGTCCAAGTGGGCGTGCAGGGTACCTCCTGGAACAGGTGGCACAAGATACGCGAGATCATTCAATCCGGCATGATCGGGCAGGTGGTGGAGGTGCAAGGAACCTACAGCCGCAACGCTCCGGGCGGCGACTGGAACGGAGGCCCGTGGTGGACGATCGATCCGGCAGCCGGCCCCACTGCCACCGGCGATAACCATATTGACTGGAAGCAGTGGCTGGGCGCTGCTCCACAGATGTCCTTCAATGCAGACCGGTTCTTCCGGTTCCGCAAATACTGGGACTACTCGGGAGGCATCGCAACCGACCTGCATTACCACGTGGTTGCGCCATTCAACCTGGCGATCGCCACGGAATTCCCCACCCGAGTTTCAGGGATGGGCGGTTTGTGGGTCTATAACGATGGCCGCGAGGTTCCCGACACAT
>JBAUOG010000845.1:0-14552 GCA_049579625.1 Bryobacteraceae bacterium | reverse complement strand
GAGATAACGTGAAGCTTGGTCCAAAACTGTGTTGCGACTCGATCGGCCGGAACGCCTGGATGGTTACTTCCGCGGGCTCACCGTGGCCGTACAACACGGCCCCGACTTCCAGACCGCCGTGCGGAATTCGCCGGTAGCCTTCGCCCACGAAAAACTCAATTTCACGAAACAGCGCTAGCGAGTAACGGATCGGGAACAGCGCGCCGGGCGGGTTCCAGACGGTGTACGTTACTGGCGTTGGCGTGGCGTTCATGACGCTCGGAAGACCTGCGGAACGGTAGTCAGGCTCGTTTGGGTTCCGTCAGGCTCATCGTTATCCCCGGTATCTTCCTGCATGAAGTAGTAAAAGGTCACCAAGCCCATCGCCACCCCCGTCAACAGCAACAAGGTGAGGCGCCGCGCGGCCCGCGGGTTCCATAATGAGTCCTCCGTGATGATCGCTTCGGTGTAAGCGACAATCGAGCCTGCCATCACGAGGCTGAGTCCCATTTTCCAACCCCAATGCATCAGGTCGAGCGCCGCCTGCCCGCCAATCTCTGACCACGCTGTAAAAACAGCGATGATGGCTACCAGAAACTCGAGCACGTAGGCGAGCCGGAGTAATTTGGGGGTCATCGTAAAAGTTATCTCATTCTACGATGGCGACCTGGAAGCCACTCCGCCGGATGCCTGCTGCCGCTGCGTGGCGCCGCTCCTTGGTATACCGGAGTGGTGGAGTATACGCACCGTACATGAAAGTCACCATCGAAGGAATTGAACTCCATCTGGCCCATCCGGATGAACTGGAGGTCACCTGGGTTGGCCAGGAGGAAGCCATGCGCCAACTCATGGCGGCCTGGATGGTGTTGCACGACCGGGACGTTCCCATGAACCCAAGGCTTCTGGGCAAACCAGGCGTGGGCAAGACCACCATGGCGTATGCAGCAGGCCGCCGCTTGGGGCGGGATGTGTACATTCTCCAGGCGACCGTCGACACGAGGCCCGAAGACCTGCTTATTACTCCGGTCATCGAAGGTGCTGCCCGGCTCAAGTACGTCGCGTCACCATTGGTTTCAGCCATGATCCGCGGCGGCGTCGCCATCCTGGATGAAGGCAATCGCATGAGCGAGAAAAGCTGGGCCAGCCTGGCGCCACTGCTGGACACGCGGCGCTACGTGGAATCGATTATCGCGGGCATCAAGATCAAGGCACACCCGAATTTCCGCATGGTCGCAACGATGAACGAGGATTCTTCCACCTTCGACCTCCCCGAATACATCCATTCCCGCCTGCAGCCGCAGATTCTGATTGACTTTCCCGAGCGCGAGGAAGAATTGGCGATCTTGCGGGAGAACCTTCCCTTTTCGCATGACGAGATTCTGCAATATGTGACTGACTTCCTTCAGCAGGCGCACGCCGCCGATGAGAACTACACCGTCCGCGACGGGCTCAACGTCGCGCGGTTTGCACTCAAGCTGAAGCGTGAGTCCGGCGACCCCGACCGCGTCGCGCTGGAAACCGCCGTCCTGGGTATACTCGGCGACGAAGCCTTGCGGTACATGTTTTAGCGAGGCGCATTGGGATCCATGTTTTCCGAATCCAGTGATGCCGGCACTCTCAAGCGCGGACGGCTGACCTACTTTCCGGTGGTCCCCGGCCGCCTCGAGTTTTCCATCCGCATACGCCGCTACCTCCTGGAGCATCGCCCGAGCCTGGTCGCCGTGGAGCTTCCAACTTCGCTCGAAGATCTGTATCGGAAAGCGCTGGACCGCTTGCCCCAGATGTCGGTAATCGTCATACCCGACGCGGTCACCGGGAGCAGTGCCTACAACTCGGACGAAGAACAACAGGCGTCCTACATTCCGGTGGAGCCGTGTGATCCATTTGTGGAGGCATTGCGCACGGCCCGCGAATTGGGCATCCCCACCTCTCTGCTCGAACCGGCTACCCAGGAACGGCCGCACTTGCCGGACATGTATCCGGAGCCATACTCGGTGGAATTCATTGGCATGGAACGCTACGTGGAGGCGTATCGGGTGCATCCCCAGCCACGCACGCCGGAAAGCGAAGCGCACGCTGGAGCCATGGCCTGGAAGCTACAAGGCGCGGATCCCTCGGCCGAGACGTTGGTCGTTGTGGGCATTAACCTGCTAGACCCGCTGCTGGACGCCATGGAAATCCCGCAGGACGAGCCTGCCCGCGGGCGTGTTCGCCTGTTCGATGAATCGGAACTCTTCAACCTGCACCCGGATTGCCTCGCCGAGGTCACCGCGGAAGCGCCGTACTTCCAGCAAATCTACGAAGACTTGCGCCAATCCGGCTCCAGCCTAGGAAGCATCGAACGGCCTCGCTGGCAGCTCGCGCTGCTGCGTGACGCCGAGAAGGAGTACACCGTCAACACAGGCGACGCCATGCAGACGTGGCAGCGCCGAAGTCTCGCGAAATTCACGCGAAACCTGGCTATGCTGGATGGCCACCTGGTACCGGGCGTGTACGATCTGACGCTGGGCGCACGGTCCATTGTGGACGACAACTTCGCCTACGAGGTCTGGCAAATGGCGAACCGCTACAGCGTCCAACAGACCGAAGATCCGCCGCTTGAAACACTGAACCTCTCCGGCGATGAGGTGTGGCTGAAAACACGCAAGCTGCGAATTCGCCGCCGCTTGCCCCGGATGAAGCAGATGCTGAAGCCGGTGGGCCTGAAATCCCGAAAACGCGAGAGCCGCCAGGGGGAGTGGGCCCAGCAGACCGACGGCGCATCCATTTGCTCCTACCCGCCGGAAGACCTCGTCATCGAGAACTATGGCCGCTTTCTCAAACAGTATGCCAAGACCATGCTCTCCGAAGAGCGTTCGCGCGTGGAGGTCTTTTCGACGTCGATGCGCGATGGCATCGATCTTCGAGAGACGATTCGTAACTGGCATGAGCAGAAGATCTATGTTCGCGAGCTGAGCAAGTTCTCCGGCGAAGTGGGCGCGCTTGTGGTTATCTTCGACGAGGATCGCGGTAACCGTTACCAGTACCTGACAACCTGGCTCGGCGAACATCAGAACGAATCGGACATGTCGTTTTACTCGACCCATCCGTTCGACCACATCGTCGGCCCTGGCATTGGGCGAGCCGAATACGGAGGGCTGTTGATGACACTGCCGCCCCGGCGGCTCTATGACGTGTGGTCCGACAGCGACTACGACATGGCGGAAACAAAGGCCGAGCGGCTGCTCATGGCCGCTTTGGATTACTCGATGGATCGGTACGTGGTCTACGTGGCGGCACGACCGCCTCGCAGCGTTTTCCGCGCCATCGCCGCGCGGGTCAATCGCAAGATCGTCTATATCCCGCTGGGACAGCTCTCGCCTGCCAAGCTCAAGCGAATTCGCGTTGTGCACGTATTGGACAGCTACGCCCGGCGCAAGGACGCGCAGCAGTTCATTTGGTAGGCGCGACCCTCGTTATTGCCCGGTCAGTTCCTTCAACAGCGGTTCCACCGGGTATAGTTTCTTGAGCACCTCGGTCATGCCGGCCGTGTGCACCGCTACGGACCGGTTCACCGAGCCGTCGTAAATGTAGTCGCCGGCGAGCGACTCGATGTTGCCGTCAAATATGAGTCCCACAATCTCGCCGTTGCGGTTAATTACGGGCGAGCCTGAGTTGCCACCGATGATGTCGTTATCCGTGACGAAGTTTAAGGGCGTCGAGAGCGTCAGCTTCGATCGGCCTTCCTTGTAGCGGGAGGGCAATTCGAAAGGCCCCACGTTGTCAAAGCTCGCCGCCCGATCGTACATTCCAAAAATGGTGGTCTTGTACGGCGCCTTTGTACCGTTCATCGGGTAGCCGGCCACTTTGCCGTAGGACAGCCGAAGTGTGAAAGTAGCATCCGGATAGCTCGCTTTGCCGTAAACCAGAAAGCGCGCTTTGCCCAACTGTTCGCCGGCCCGTTCTACCACGCTGGTCACATTGTCCTCGGTCCATTTGCGGTGTTCGCGTACGATCGGGTCCAGTTGCCTGGCGAAGACAATCAGTGGATCCGTCGATTGGGCGACCGCCGCTTCCCCGCCCTCGACGAGTTGCTTGCGAAGAGCAGGATCAGCCAGCTTCGTTCCAGCGATTAGCTGCTTCGCTACCTCATCCGGGCTGCGCCCGTTCAGCGCCGTGGAGATGAAGGGGTCGTCCTTGCCGAGCTTCTCCAGCCCGAGAGACAGACTGCCGGCCAAGGTTGCTTCCTCCAAGCCCGGATACACCGGCGCTCGAGAAAACAGGCGGATTTTTAGTGATTCCAGCTGCGATTCGTGAAAGCCAGGCAGCCGCTTGCCGTCCTCCTTCTTGACTTCGGCGACATACTGCACGATACTCAGCGCCAAATTGTAGAGGCGCGAATCCAGCTGGCGAAACATGAGATTCTTCCGCGTCGCCGCTTTTTCTTCGGCAGATGCGATGGCCTCCCACGCGGCGCCGTATTGCTGTTTCCATTCTGCGTTCGCAAGCACCTTGGCTTTGAAATCGTCCTCTTCCTGCTTTTTCTTGGCGATCAACGACGGCTTCTGCAGTTGTTCATAACCGCCGCCCAGGGCCTTAATGGAATTCTCCAGAAAGAAAATCGTTGAAGCGGCTTGCCGTGCCTGCTCCGGTCCTTTGGCCGAGTAGTCGAGCAGCACTTGGCGGCGATGTCCCAGCATGGCCAAGATATTCGGCAGCATGTCGTCGCGCCAGGCGATCAGCTCAGCCATCGTCTGCAACCGCTGCGTCCGCCCGGGATGACCCGACACAAAAACCAGCTCCTGGTCCGCGGCGCCTTGCGCATTCCACTTCAGATAGTTGGTGCTGTTGATAGGCTTCCCGTTTTCGTAGACGCGAAAGAAGGCCATATCCACGTCGTAGCGCGGATACGTGAAATTGTCGGGATCGCCTCCAAAGAATGCGATCTGCTGCTCCGGGGCAAAGACGATGCGGATGTCGGTGTATTTCTTGTAGCGGTACAACCAATACTCGCCGCCGGCATACAGCGTGACGACATCGGATCGAAGACCGGTCTTCTCCGTGCTTTCGCGTTCAATATTGGCGATCACCGCGCGCCGTGCAGCCAGTTCGTCCTGAGTGTTGGAAAGGTTCTTCAGCGCTTCCTGCACCCGGGCGCTGACGTTCTCAAGCGACACGAGAACATTCACTTCCAGATCCGGCGCCTTCATCTCACTCTCCAGTGTCGGCGCGTAGAAACCATCCTTGATGTAGTCGTGCTCCTGGGTGGAACTCTTTTCCAACTGGCTGCGAGCCACGTGATGGTTCGTCAACAGCAGGCCGTTGGGACTTACGAACGACCCCGAGCCGCCATCATTCAAGCGTACGCTCGAAAGCCGGATGTGGTCCAGCCATTCGGCGGAGGGCGTGAAGCCATACTTCTCTTTGAGCTGCGCAAGCGGTGGATTGTCGAAGGTCCACATGCCTTCGTCGGCAAGCAGGCCAGAAACTTCCAGGCAGCCGATCAGGCCCGCGAGAGCGAATCGGAGAACAGTGGATCGTGACAAAGACACGTTATTTACCCTTCAGCCAACAGCGTAAACCATCGAACACAGGACGCTTTCAAATCTAGACGTGCTTCGTCAATAAACGTCAGTGTTTTGGATCATCCGGCGAGGTGTTCGGCACCCGAGTCCACTCGCCCGACGGCGACTGCGCCCAGCGATTACCGCGCATGTCGAGCCACTCACCCACCGGCTGATCGCTCTTCGGCTCCGAGGCGAGCCGCAGGATATTTCCGTCCGGATCTTCCACCTGCATTTCGCAGGCCCAGGAATAGTTTGTGGGTGGGTTGCGCACACGCACCCCTGCTTGACGGTACTGCTCGAATAGGACATCGACATCTTCGACACCCACCCAGACCCAGGAGCCGGGAAGGCCTTGGTCGCCTTCGCAAAGGAAGAGGCAGCAGCGATCACGACTGACAGAAACGAAGCCCGGCGTTTGAAAGCCGATCTTGAAGCCGAGCTTCTGCACGTAATAGTCAACGCTTCGAGCGATTTCCTCCACTCGCAGGATCGGTGTGACGCCTTCAAACTTGACCCGATCCGCTGTTTCGCTGCTGGACATAAGAAAACCTCAATGGTCGATTGTTGATTTGCCCTTCTAGGTAATCACAGAATCGACAACAGCGGCCACGAGCCCGGCAATCGTATGGTCTGAGGGCTCCACTGCAACTGCGAGCCTATGAGCGCGAACCGCTGCTGATGTCACAGGGCCGATGGAGGCTATCCTCGACAAATGCAACGCGCCGCTGCCAACAACCGAGACCAGATTGTCCACCGCCGATGGGCTTGCAAAGGTCAGCCAGTCAGGTGGCTTCGGCTCCGCGAATATCTGCTTGGCGCGGGCCTCAGTATCAGGAGGCAATTGGTTTTTATAGGCCTCGACGACGTCCACCACCGCACCGCGACTGCGGAGTGTGGCCGGCAAGACGTCGCGAGCCAGGTCCCCACTCGGAATCAACACGCGCTGCCCTCGCAGATCAAAGCTTTCGAGACTCGTCAACAGACCTTCCGCGGTGAACTCTCCGGGGACGACATCAACCGGCCAGCCGAGCCCTTCAGTACAAATCCGCGTGGCCTTTCCTACTACGCCCACACGCGCCCTCGGCCGGACCTCGACATGGGGCACTACCGCCTGAACGGCGTTGGCGCTGGTAAAGAGTATCCAGTCGTATTGGGAAATGGAATCAATGGCTCGATTCAGCGGCCCCCTATCGGTGGGAGGAGCAATGCCGATCATCGGAAGCAGGATGACGTGAGCTCCGAGCGTTCGCAACGGCTCGGCCAGTTCCTGCGCCTGGTGGTCGGCCCGGGTCACAACGATTGAAAGGCCAGCCAGCGGGCGAGGGGGACTCACGGGCGCAACATCACCACCGAACATTTACGGCGCCGCCGCCAGGGATTCCAGAATCTCGGATCCGCCTCGAGCCAAGAGGTCGGCCGCCAGGGCTTCGCCCAAAGCGACTGCGTGCGAAGCAGCACCTGTCGAATTGGCGCGAACCACCTGGCCGCCGCCGGGAGAGACAATGATGGCCGACACCTTCAACGCGCCCCCGTCGGTCTCCGCTAGCGCGCCAACCGGCAACTGGCATCCGCCGCCCAAGGCAGCCAGCAGAGCCCGCTCACACGTCACTGCCTGCCGAGTCGACGGATCGTCTAACCGGCGGCAGATGTCTTTCGCCTCACCGTGGGTGCGCGTTTGAACAGCGAGTGCGCCCTGCCCCGGTGCGGGACACATCTCCTGAGTGGTGAGGACCTGCGCGATCTCTTGCTCGAGCCCCAGCCTCCGCAGACCGGCCACTGCTAACAGGATGGCGGCGTACTGTCCGTCTTTCACCTTCCGTATACGGGTGTCCACGTTGCCGCGGATGGGCTCGATCACCAGATCCGGCCGAAGCAACAGCAACTGGGCCGAGCGGCGCTGAGAGCTGGTTCCAACACGCGCCCCCATGGGCAACTGCGCTACAGTGCGCCCCACAAGCGCATCGTGAGGGTCCTGGCGCAGGGGAATCGCCGCGATGTCCAGTCCTTCGGGCGAGTCGGTTGGCAGGTCTTTCAGGCTGTGCACGGCCAAGTCAATGTGTCCGGCCAGCAACGCCTCTTCAATTTCTTTGGTGAACAGACCCTTGCCGCCCGCTTGCGCTAGCGAAGCGGTCTGTAGATGGTCGCCCGTAGTTCGAATGACCTCGATTCGAGTTTCCACACCCAGCGCCTTCAGGCACTGCGCTATGTGATGGGCCTGCCACAGCGCAAGCAGCGACCCGCGCGAGCCGATGGTTAACGTAGCGGCGGACATCTTCGTCCTAGCATTCCCCGTCCTTCAAGCGGAATACCCGTCGAACCACGTTCACAATCTCATTGTGAATTTCGGATGCAGCGCCGTCCTGAATTGCGGCATGCTCCGCCTGACGGCGCAGCTCAGAAATGGGACCGTGGGCAATCTTGTTGATGATGCCACGCGTCAAGCCCTCCAAGGCCTCTTCCTGTTCAGGCGTGAGTGCCCCCAGCTTGCTGCGAAAGCGCATCAGCTCGTTCCGGCGCAGCGACTCCAATTGCTCCTGCAAGCTGACAATCGTTGGAGCGACGTCTCGCGCCCGCAGGCGGGCACGAAGCCGCTCGACTTCTTCGTTGATGATTCCTTCGGCCTGCTCGGCCACCTCGCGGCGGCCTTTCATGTTCTGGTCGGCGATGCGCTGCAGGTCGTCGATATCGTATACGAAGGCGTGCTCGAGGTTATGTGTGGCTGGATCGATGTTCCGCGGGACGGCAATATCGATCAGGAACATGGGCTGGTTGCGCCGCGCATCGAGCGCCCGCTTCACTTGTTCGCGATTCAGTATGTAGCCGGGCGCCGCCGAAGATGTAATGACAATGTCGGCCTCGTGAAGCCGTCCGGGAAACTCTTCGTAGGGAATGTTGCGGCCATCAAATAGGGCCGCCATCCGCGCCGCGCGCTCCTGCGTCCGGTTCGTGATTAGAACATCGGAGACGCCCGCACGCTGCAGATGCTTGGCGGCGGCCTCCGACATTTTGCCCGCGCCAATAATCAGGACAGTCTTGCGGTTCAGCGACCCAAAGATCTCACGCGCAAGTTCCACGGCCGCGTAGCTCACGGATACGGCGTTCTGACCGATCTCCGTTTCGGTGCGAACTCGCTTGGCCACGCTAAACGCGCGAGTGAGCACGGCATCCAAATAGGTGCCGATACAACCCTGTTCACGCGCCTGCGCAAAGGCGGCCTTCAGCTGCCCGAGAATTTGGGGCTCACCAACCACCATGGAGTCCAGACTCGACGCGACCCGAAACAAGTGACGGATCGCGTGGTGCTCCTCAAAGGTGTAGATGAACGAGCGAAGCCCGTCGGGACTCATCCCGTGCGCCTCCGCCAGGAACTCGCACAGCATGTTTTGGGCGGAGACGTCGTCATCGAGCGTGGCCGTCACTTCCACCCGGTTGCAGGTAGAGAGAATCATGGCTTCGCGCGCACCCTTGCTATCGCGCAGCTTTTGCAGGGCGCCGCCGAGATCTTCCGGCCGGAAGGCGAGCCATTCGCGCACTTCGACCGGGGCTGTGCGGTGGTTGAGCCCGGCCAGAACGAGCTTCATCGGATCAGCAAGCTCCGTAGGGTGACATGCGTGGCCCAGGTGATCATCGAACAGCCAAGAACGCTGACTGCCATCCAGGCCAGGCGGCGGCCCCGCCAGCCGGCCGACACGCGCAGGAAAATCATGGCGAGATAGAACGCCCACGTAAACAGTGAAAAGGCGATCTCCGGCTCCAGAATCCACCGGGGACCCTTTTCGATCGAAGCCCAGACGACGCCGCTGGCGGTCGCGATCGTGATAAAAACAAACCCGATATTGATCGACTGGCTGATCAGGCGATCCAGCGTTCCCAGTGGCGGCAAGCGCAGCCAGGATCGTTCCGTGTCCTTCCGCTTGAGCTGGCGTTCCTGCAGCAAGTAGAAAACGGATGACAGGGCGCCCAGGATCAAGGCCGCGTAGCCAATGAGCACGGCTACGATGTGGACGTGCAGATAGGCATTCCGGACTTGGGTGTCCCAGCCCGGAAATGAGAACTCCGTGGCGCCAATCAGCGTCATGAAGAAAACCAAAGGGAACAGGCAGATGCTGAAGATCTCAATGCGGTAATAGGCATACGCCGCCAGAAAGAACAGCGCGATCAGAAACGCGCAGCACGAGCTCGTCTCGTAGAAGTTATTCAACGGGAAATGGCCGGTCTCCGCCCGAAGCTCAACCAGCGACACCAGGTGCAGAACTGTTCCGGTTGCGAACGCGATCAGTGCCGGAATAAACAATTTCGTGCTTTTCCGGAACAGGAACATCAGCACATAGATCAAACCAAACGAATAAAGGGCGGCTGCCGTTCGCAGCCAGAGGATACTCATCAATGCTAGAGGCTCTGCCTCCAGTATAGGGAGCTTCAAAGGCGGCATTGTAATAGGCTGCCACGACACGCCCTTGTCCCACCTCGGTTTGGCTCTCGCGACAAGAGATGCTCCCGAACTTAGCCGGCCGATTTAGTTGAATGAACCTAGGCGGTTTAGCGCACGAACGCTGGCCACCGGTGGTGCAAAAGAACCATTAATCTCATTATGAAAGGGAGTTCATGCAGCAATTCTTAAGCGGACATAAAGCGCTCGTAACGGGCGGCTCAAAGGGAATCGGGCTCGAGATCGCACGAGCATTAGCCGGCTCTGGCGCCGATGTCGTGATCTGTTCCCGATCGCAAAAGAGCCTGGATCAGGCTCTGATTCAGCTGAAGGGCAAACCAGCGGAGGACCCGCCGCCCGGCAGAATCGTCAGCCATGTCACCGATGTCGGCAGCAGTGAGCAAGTGGGCCGGCTTTTCGAATTCATCGATCGCGAGTTCGGTGGTCTGGACATTTTGATCAACAATGCCGGAAGCGGCTTCTTCCGGCCCGTTAGCGAGCTGACGGTTGAGGAGTGGGACCGCACCATCGGAACCAATCTCTCAGGCGCGTTTTATTGCAGCCGCGAGGCGGTTCACCGCTTCCAGCCAAAGGGCGGCTGGATCATCAATATCAGCAGTCTGGCGGGCAAGAATCCGTTTGCGGGCGGCGCTGCATACAACGCTTCGAAGTTCGGCTTGAACGGGTTCAGCGAAGCTCTCATGCTCGACCACCGACACGACAATGTACGTGTCAGCTACATCATGCCGGGCAGTGTAGACACGGAGTTCAACGGGCACGTGCAGGGGGAGGGGTCGGAGTGGAAGATCGCACCGGAGGACGTGGCCGAGATTGCGCTCGATATCCTTCGCAAGCCCGCTCGAACGCTGGTGAGCCGGGTGGAAGTACGCCCCTCGCGGCCCCCAAAAAAGTAGACGGTAATTCAATCGCCGCATTTCGTTTCAAAACGAAACATCGCTGTGAAACAGCCCGAACGCCTCAGAACAGCCTGAGCAACAAAACGCTCATGAAACTACGGGCGAAGACGATGAAAGGAAGCAGGAAGACAACCCTAACACATTTGGCAACCTGCTTGCTCTTAATCGACTGACAGGTGGAAAGAAGAGGCGCCTGAAATGACCCGGCTGCATAAATCGCTTGACCCGACCCGAACCGGACGAGACGCTGAGTCGCTCGATCAATCTCTGCGGCATTTGATTGTCGGCCAAGACGAGGCGATCGATCAGATTGTCAGTATTTACCAGATGTACTTGACCGGCCTCGCGGCGCCGGGACGCCCCATTGGAAACTTCTTGTTTCTCGGACCCACTGGTTCGGGCAAGACACGTACGGTGGAAGCCACGGCGGAAGTTCTTATTCAGAACCCTCGCGCGGTCGTTAAGATCGACTGCGCCGAATTTCAGCACAGCCACGAAATTGCCAAGCTGATTGGTTCACCTCCCGGCTATCTGGGACACCGTGAAACGCATCCGCTTCTCAGCCAGGAAGTGATCAACCAGCATCACACGGAGAGCGTCAAAATCAGCTTCATCCTTTTTGATGAAATTGAGAAGGCAAGCGATGCGCTCTGGAATCTGCTACTCGGGATCCTCGACAAGGCGACCCTGACGCTGGGAGACAACCGCAAAGTTGATTTCTCCAACGCCATGATCTTCATGACCAGCAACATCGGTGCGGGCGAGATGGCGTCACTGATCTCACCGAAACTGGGCTTTCAAGGGCCTTTGGCCGCGCAGGCCTCGGAAGTCGACGACAAGCTCAATGCCAAGCTTTCGAAGAGCGGAATCGAGGCCGCTCGCCGCAAGTTCACGCCGGAGTTCATGAACCGCATCGACAAGGTAGTGGTGTTCAAACCGTTGGGCCAGTCCGAATTACAAAAGATCCTGAACCTGGAACTGGCAGAGGTCCAGCGGCGCGTTTTCCAAGCACAGATGGACAAGCCTTTCATCTTCAAAACCACCGAAGAAGGACGGCGGTTTTTGCTGGCCGAAGGTACCGACCTGAAGTATGGGGCACGCCACCTCAAACGCGCCATTGAGAGGCTACTGGTGCAGCCGCTCTCGAACCTCCTGGCCACCGATCAAATCAGTGCCGGTGACCTGATCCAGGTGGACTTCGATGCCGACGCCGCGAAACTCGTCTTCCACAAGGAGCAGGAAGGCTTGGCGTTGCAAGCAATGGCCAGCATGATCGAGTTCCCCCCAGCCCGGCCTGCCCGGACTGCGGTTGCTGGAGCGATGTTCGAACCGACTAAGACCCAGAGCGCTAAATCATCGAAGAAGTAACAGTAGCCATCAGCGCCTGATCGGGCGGTGCTCCGAAGCACCTCCCTGCCTTCCCGCCCCCGGGCCGGGGCAACCGCCGCTCGCTGTTGGGCATCCAACTGGCATGCTCAAGTCCGGCGCAACCTACAATAAAAGCTGCATGATACGCAGCCTGATAATGGCCGTCTCTGGCGCTCTTTTGCTGAGTGCCACGGTCACCAACAACGACTTACAACGAGCACGCGACGCGCAGGACCGGGCAGCTTTGGACCGCTATATTGCGGAACTGCAGACGTCCGCGCAATCCGCCAAAGCCGCTGCGCTCTATGAACTCGCAACCGCTTATTCCTATGCCGCCGAAGTCTCCATTGAAGTGAAGGACAAGGCGAAGGCCGAGAGCTTCGCGGAAGCCGGCGTCGAAGCCATGAAGAAGGCGCTGGAGGCCAGCCCCAACAATGCCGAGTATCACCGCTTGCTCGGTGAATTGTGTGGTCAGGTGATTCCGGCCAACGCGCTGATGGGCGCTTTGAAGTACGGCCAGTGCGCTCGCGACGAAATCAATAAGGCGATCGAACTCGACAGCAAAAATGGACTGGCCTATGTCAGCCGCGGCGTAGGCAACTACTACCTTCCGCCCCAGTTCGGTGGCAGCATCGAGGAGGCCATCAAAGACTTCGATAAAGCCATCGCGCTTGACCCAAAGCTGGCCGAGGCCTATCTCTGGAAAGGCATTGCTTTGCGGAAGGCGAATCAACGAGCAGCGGCGCGGCAATCCCTTGAGACCGCTCTGAAGCTGAATCCCAATAGCCTCTGGACCAAGCAGCAACTGGAAAAGACGCCGGCGCAATAAATGCTACGGTCGGCTTTGCTGTGCCTCGGCATTCTCGTATTTATCTGGCTGGGCTTTCAAGTCTTCCCTGGTCATACCTATTTGCAGTCGGACACGCAAATCTACCTGCCAATCCTGGAACGGTTGGATGAGCCGGGCTACCTGTCGCGCGACTTGGTCGCCACCCGCCCCCACGTTGCTTACACCATCTACGACGAAGTGGCTGTAGCGATTCGCAGGGCGTTCGCGATGGATTTCGAGAAGATCCTGGTGGGGCAGCAGATCCTGTTCCGAATTCTCGGGTTCGTGGGTATTTATCTCTTCGCCACGGCCGCCGGACTCTCAAGCGTGGAGGCGTTCCTCGTCTCCGCCCTGCTGAATCTGGGCGGTGCGCTGCTGGGCCCAGCCGTGCTGGTAGTCGAATACGAACCGGTTCCGCGCGCCTACGCGCTGAATCTTATCTTTCTTGCGCTCGGATTGTTCGCGCACCGCCTTCCGCTGCCGGCCGGCCTGGCCGCTGCGCTGGCCTTTCTCTACCACCCGCCAACGGCCGCGCCGTTCTGGGCGATTCTTTTGCTGATCTACTTCTTCGACCGGCAAGTCAGGCCGCTGGCCCGGCCGACATTCATCGCGATCCTTATCGCCGTCCTGCTGCTGGCCAACCTGGCCCAACTGCAACCCGGCGTCGTCGAACCACAGCGCATCTTTGGGCGCCTCTCTCCGTCGCTCGCGGCGATCCAGCATTTCCGAACGAAATACGTATGGGTGTCGCTTTGGGCACGCCACGATATTTGGAGCTACCTTGCGCTCTATGCGTGCTGTATTTGGGCGACAACACGTATCTGGGACTCTCTCAGCCGCGCCTCACGGTGGTTCTTGACCTTACTGCCACTAATCGGCATTCTCAGCGTGCCAGCCTCATTCGTCCTGTTGGAGAAGCTAAGCTTGGCGGTTATCCCGGGACTGCAACCAGCACGGCTGCTGGTCTTCACCGTTGTCTGTGCATCTCTCACCTGCGCGATGGCCGGAATCCAGGCTGCTCGTGACCATCGGCGCTGGCAGGCATTTTTCTGGTTCCTACCGGTGCTGGCGATACCCATCAAGGCATGTGTGCTCGATCTATTCGTCCTGACTACCCGGCCCGCCTTGCAACTGTTCGTTCTCTGGCTGGCCTTGGCGGCACTCCTGGCCTGGATGCTCAGTGCGACGGACCTGCGCTGGCGATCGCCAATACGTGGAGCGGCATTGGCTGTCCCCATTCTCGCGATGTTCTTGCTTCCGCTGGCCGGAGTATCCAACTATCCGCATATCGACAAACGGCCCGTTGCCGAGGTTGCCCGCTGGGCCGAGGCGAACACCTGGGGCAGTTCGGTATTTCTGTTCCCCGACTCGGGGCACGCCTTGACGCCGGGCATTTTCCGGGCCTTATCACGACGGGCATTATGGGTCGATTGGAAGAGTGGCGGGCAGGTGAATTACTTTGAATCGCTGGGCCAGGTGTGGTG
>JBAUOG010000844.1:0-2644 GCA_049579625.1 Bryobacteraceae bacterium | reverse complement strand
GTAGCCGGTAATCTGAAACTACTGTGGTCGGTGATCCTCCTTTGGGAAGCAGCGTCTCAATGCTTCCCCCGAATCCATCGTCGAGGATCTCGTTTTGCTTGATAAAGGCGAGACGCTGACCGGTGGGCGACCAGGCCAGAGCAGCGTAAATCCCCCCGCCGGTGAGCTTCTTCGGATTCTCGCCTCGAGAGCCCATGACCCAAATTTCACGAGCATCAAGGCTCACATAAGCAATCAGTAGGCCGTCCGGCGAAACCACCGCATGGCGATCGACCGTCTGCATTTTCTGGACGGGACCCCCGACGATAGGTATGGAAAGGAGGGTATATCCGCCCACCTTGACGTCCAATGCCTTGAGGAGCAATTCCTCCCCGTTCGGGAACCAGCTGAGGCTCCAAATCTTCCCTTCGAACTCAGGCGGAATGGTAATGTCGCGGAGATCTCCAGTTTCGACGAGGCTAACGTGGATGCCTTTGGTGTCAACAAAAGCCAAGCGCTTCCCGTCCGGCGAGATCTCTGCGTGAAGGACCCGCTTTTCGGGCGTGTTGTGCGTCAACTGCCGTTCAGTTACTATCGGGTGCATCGCGTATTTCCGGCTTTGCCATCGTGCCCATCCAAAACCGAGCACGAGAAGGACCGACGCGAGCGCAAATAAATAGAACACCTTTTGTCTGCGACGATTTGATTCCGGAACGTTGGGCGACCTTGCAAACAGCGACTGGTAGTCAGGTTGGCTATCCATCTCGCCTTTCAGCCGCGTCAGATCGGCGCCAAGGGCGGCGGCGGATTGGTACCGAACGTCGCGGTCTTTCTCCAGCGCTTTGTGGATGATCTCCCCCAGCTTTGCCGGGGCGCCAGGAATGACGCTGGTGGGCGGCAACGGCGCTTGATTCAAGATTGAATCGAACAAAGCGTCCTTGGTGTCGCCTCGAAACGGCAGCACACCGGTGCACATCTCGTACAGCACGACCCCGAAGGAGAACAGATCGGTTCTAGCGTCCAATTCCGTGCAACTCACCTGCTCCGGCGACATGTATGCCACCGTGCCCATCGCCAGGCCGGGGCTAGTAAGGAGCGGCCCAAACCCGACATTCTCGCCGCCCCCCGGTCTGGAGGGGCCGAAGATCACTGAGCCCTCCGGCCTCCCGGGAAGCTTCGCCAAGCCAAAATCCAGAACCTTCGCCAGACCCCGGCTGGTGACAAAGATGTTGGCCGGCTTGATATCCCGGTGGATGATGCCTGTCGAATGCGCTGTGTCGAGCGCATCAGCGATCTGAATGCCCAGGTCTAGAATCCGCCCGGTCTCCAGAGGCTTGCCCGCGATCACGTGCTTCAACGCCGCTCCGTCCAGAAACTCCATGACGATGAACGCATTGCCCTCGTGCTCGCCGATGTCATAGACCGTACAAATGTTGGGATGGTTCAGGGCCGAGGCAGCTTGAGCCTCGCGCCGGAAACGACTTAACCATTGCGGGTCTGTGGCGAAATTGTCAGGCAGAAACTTCAATGCCACAAAACGATGCAGGCGGGTGTCTTCGGCCTTGTAGACAACGCCCATTCCGCCGCCGCCTAGCTTCTCAAGAACGGCGTAATGCGAAACCGCACTGCCAATCAACCTCGCTTCGCCGCCTGTCGTCGCCAACTCCTTGGCGACCTGTTTTCCTAGAACCTCCAACGCAGGGGACTCAATGAAATGTCCGGCTTCTGCTTCTTGGTTGTGAGCGAGCAGCGACTCGACCTCGCCTCGCAGTACGCTGTCGGCCCCGCAAGAGTCTTCGAGCCATTCGCCGCGGCGACCTGGGTCCAGCTCCAAGGCGCGGTGGTACAAGTCTTCGACTCGACGCCAGCGTTCAGGTTCCACGCGCGTCTCCTTCGCTCAACTCCCGCAGCAGCCAAGCCCTTGCCAGCCTCCAATCCCGCATCACGGTTTCGGGTGAAACGCTCAATGCCTCCGCTGTTTCCTCGACGCTCAATCCGCCAAAGAATCTCAGCTCGATTACCTTGCTTTTCCGTCCATCGACTTCAGCCAACGCGTTCAATGCATCATCCAGGGCCACCAGATTCGGATCTGGCTCACTGCAAACTGATGCCACCTCGTCAAAAGACACCTGAGCAACGCCACCTCCTCTTTTCTGGTAATCACGGGAGCGGGCAAAATCGACAAGGATACGCCGCATGAGTTGGGCTGATACGGCAAAGAAATGCGCCCGATCCTGCCAGTTGATTTGTCCGCAGTCGACCAGCCGCAAATAGACTTCATTCACCAGCGCAGTGGTTTGCAGCGTGTGGCCGGATCGTTCTTTCGCCATGATGCACCGTGCGACTCGATGTAATTCCTGATAGACGAGGGGCGTGAGCTTTTCCAGAGCCTGTTCGTCGCCGGCGGTCCAGGCCTTGAGCAGGCGAGTGACCTCGTGAGTCAAAGGCACAGCCATCCAAGCCTCCGTCGTTTCAAGGCACTACACTCCGGACTAGCAGAGACCTAAGCGACAGCCGCTTCCCCTTTGGCACAGCAGTTTTCATCTGGTCGAACTTTTTTCCGAAGCCGGTTGAAGCTTTGAAGAACATTTCGCGCATTCCAGAACAGGAGCCGGTTTTGATCAGGGCGGAAAGTAAGTCAATTGAGGGTATGCGAAGTTACACC
>JBAUOG010000843.1:0-1665 GCA_049579625.1 Bryobacteraceae bacterium | reverse complement strand
TCACCGACACAAGTGGCCTTACCCGTGACAGTCAATTCCAGCCGCTACCGGATCCCGGCGTCGACGTCGTCGCTGTCGGCGTGAAGAGCGTCGGCGGAGGGAATGGCGGCGATGGCGGCGATATCTGCATCCGGATTCGCGTGCTGAACCCTGCCGGCCTGCCCTTGGGCGGAACGGTCGACATCGAGTTCCAATCGCAAGAGGGAGGCCAGACCACCAAGGTAACCGGGACCGATGCCTCGAAGGATATCGATGTCAAAGGACTTGCCCGCTTCCCGCAAGTTTCGGTGTACGAAATCACGGTAACTCCCACGGACGTGTTTAAGCCCACGTCACAGTTTTCGACTATTCCGCCCAGTGGCTTCAATACTGTGGTATTCACGATTGCGAAGTGACGATGTCACTCATACACGTCAACAATGAAGGAGTGAGGCAGATCATCCCAATATGATCTGCCTTACTAAACCGGTCTGTGACTCACTGAAGCAGTCTGGAGCATTGCTCTCGTTACTGTAGAAAGGCGACGCGCGATGTTCGAGGTCAGTTCAGAAGCCAAACAGAAGCAGGTTACACCAAACGGTCCTGCTCCTTCTCACGCAACCCGGAACGCCTCCGCAAATTGGTCGCCCGGTGTACATGCGATGGGCAACCCGCAGTCTTGCGCGTCCGCTTGGCGCCGCTCTCTCGGCAATCGAGCCATAGGACAGATGCTGCAAGCGAAGCTGGAGATCAATCAGCCGGGCGACGCCTACGAGCAGGAAGCAGACCGTGTCGCAGACCAAGTCATGGTGTCCGTCCTTGCCTCACCGGACCTGCGCGCTGACGCGCCCCTTGGAGTCCAACGTAAGTGTGCGCTTTGCGCGATCTCGGGATCGAGATGCCCGAAGTGCGATGCAGAGGAGAAAGAAGCCGCTCTCCAAAGAAAGGAGGCGGCCTCCGCGCCATTGGCGATACCGTCCAGCGTGCATGAGGTTTCGAATTCACCGGTGGAAGGACGGGCCAGGCAGATGATAGGGGCCACGTTAAGGCGTGAGCGAACCGGGGCTGCCGCTTCCGGTGTGGTGTCTCAGCAGCGGGCCGCGCCGGCCATCGTCCACGATGTGCTGAACGCCCCTGGCCAGCCGCTGAAACCGGAAACCCGGGCGCTGTATGAATCGAGATTCGGCTTCGACTTCAGCGGCGTTCGCGTGCATGCCGACGCTGAAGCCGCCGAATCAGCAAGTGTCCTAAACGCGCGAGCGTACACCGTCGGCCGCCACCTCGTGTTCGCGAACCGTCAGTATGCCCCGGAAGCGAACGCCGGCAAATGGCTCCTAGCGCATGAATTGGCGCACGTGGTCCAACAGAATGCGGCCGTCGAAATTGCGAACCCGACCGGCGCGCCACCCAACGGCGTCCATGAGCGGCACGAGGATCGTGCGGCGCTGCAACGGGAGTCGGACGCGCCACTCACGCGTGCTTTCGCACTTGATCGGGGGATCCCCGTTCAACTGCAACGGCAGGTTGAAATCCCCGGTCAGACGGTGCGCGAGCCCGATCCCGGGTGCCCCCCCGAAAAGCCGTACCGCATTGCTCCCAAGGCCCCTCCTGGGCCGGCCGACTACGCCGTCGTCCCCGTCTGCTCCGCGACCCCAATCCCCAGCACTCCTACTCCCACCAATCCCC
>JBAUOG010000842.1:0-11248 GCA_049579625.1 Bryobacteraceae bacterium | reverse complement strand
GTACTGGAGGCAAACGCATACGCCCGTAACCCGTCGGGCACCACCTCCGGCCGCCGCTTTCAGATCTACTTCGACCTGCTGGGTGCGCCGGATCAAATCCAGATCCGTTCTTATCGCAGAGACTACTACGTTGTCCTTACCCCGACCATCGCGCCCATAGCCGGCGAGATTCGCGACGCCTATCTGGCCTACCTTCTGGATCCGCTAAGCCTGCGTTACGGCAGCGTTCTGATGGAGAAGAAGAAGGGCCTGCAGAAGTTCGTCGACAATGCGCCGGCACTTGATTTGACCTATAAGGACGACTTCTCCCTGCTGGTTACAAAGTGCCTGATCAAGGCAATCGACAGCAGGCTCATGAAGGGCGAGGAGAAGCGCCAGCTGTATGTCGACCAGGCGGTTCGTGAAGGATTCATCCTGACGGCCGCCTTCGCCGACTTGCTGGTTGGTTACGAGAAGCAGGATACTGCGTTGCGCCTCTACTATCCAGACTTGATCGCGGGGATTGACGTCGGCAAGGAACAAAAACGACTCAAGAAAGTCGAGTTTGTCGAAACCGTAAGCAAACCGCCAATCATCGTTCCCGCGCAGACGATTCAGATTAGCCAGGCGGAGCGGACCTTGGAATCCGCCGAAGGGCTCTTTGAGCAAAAGGACTACGAGAATGCGAAGAAGGCCTATTCGAAGGCTCTGTCGGAGACGGCCGACCGGCACCTTCACGGCCGATCGTATTATGGACTGGCGCGCGTTGCGCTGGTCGAAAAACACTATTCGGAGGCCGCCGAATTATTCCAGCGCGTGCTCGACAACGACCCGAGTCCGTCCGCCGTTTCATGGTCGCACTATTATTTGGGAAGGATCGCCTTGTCATCCGGCGACAACGATAAAGCGAAGCAGCAGTTTGAGGCAGTATTCAAGACTGACGGTGCCTCCGCCCAGGCTCGGGAGGCTACCACGAAAATATTGCAAGAGATTTCAGGAGAAAAAGACCAATGAATATTCGATTAGTTGCCGCTGCAGTTCTGTTGCTCGCTGCGCCGGCGTTTGCCCAAAAGGCCAAGTCCAAAGAAGAACTTGCCGCGCTGCAAAAGGTTCAGCAGGCGTCAACCCCCGCGGAGCAACTGGCCGCAATCGATTATGTGCTGACCAACTTCGCCGACACTCAGTTCAAGAGTGTTCTCTTAGGAATGGCAACCGACGTTTCCAACCGCAGCCACGACTACGAAAAGACCATCATCTATGGGGAACGCGCACTAGAGGCCGATCCGAAGAGCTTTTACGTGAGATACATTCTTGCCGGGGCCATTGTCCAGCACACCCGGGTCAACGATCTCGATAGGGACACGAAGTTGAAGCAGGCTGACACGTATTGCAACGAAGGCATCGAGCTATTGAAGACAGCGCAGAACACCCGCACCGATGTCACGCCGGCCCAGTGGGAAGACACGAAGAAGGACCAGACCGCAGCTTTCTACGACATTCTCGGCATGAGTGCCGACCTCAGGAAGGACTACCCCACCGCCATCACTGATTTCAAGACCGCGCTCGCCTCAGGTGCTCATCAAGAACCGGCAACTCTGGACCGGCTGGCCAAGGCTTACAACGAGAACAAGCAATACGACGACGCGATCGCTACAGCGGATAAAGTTCTTGCCTTAGCTGACGCCCAGCCGGTGATCAAGCAGGTCGCTCAACAGGAAAAAGACAAGGCAACCAAACTCAAAGCGGCCAAATAGTAGTCTTCTTTCCTATGTCATCCGTGCAAGAAGAGCTCGAAGCGAAGCTCGGTTACAGCTTCCGGAATCGGGACTTGCTGGAACGCGCGCTGACGCATCGGTCGCGATTTTCGGAGCTGCCTCCGGCCAGCCAGGTTGGTGACAACGAACAGTTAGAATTCCTGGGCGACTCAATTCTCGGATTCGTGGTGAGCGAGGTGCTGGTTCTGAAGCACCCGGATGCCCGAGAGGGCCATCTTTCCAAATGGAAGGCGCATCTGGTGAGTGCGGCACACCTGCACCGGTGCGCCTTGGAACTGGGGTTGGGCGAGTTTCTCTTACTGGGCCGCGGCGAAGACATGAATGGCGGCCGCGAGAAGAAGGCGTTGCTCTCGGATGCGCTGGAGGCGTTAATCGCGGCGCTCTACATCGACGGCGGATTATCGACGGCGCAGAAGTTCATCGAGGCGCGCATCCTGCATGCGCTGCCGGACGCATCGGACTCCACGTCGCTCGACATGCTGGACTACAAAAGCGCTCTTCAGGAGAGGGCACAGTCGTTAGGATTTCCCCCTCCGCGCTACGTAACCGTCAACGCAGAAGGCCCAGAGCATTCCAAGATCTTTACGGTTGAGGCTCAGCTCGGTGGCGGGATGAGATCTCGTGCGACCGGATTGGCTAAGAAGGTCGCCAGCCAGAAGGCCGCGCGCCTCCTTCTCGACGAACTGAATCGCCTGGAAGCGGTCGAGAAGTCTACGCCTATGCCGGTCGTTTCCCCGGAAGCGTAGTACCCGAGATCCTCATCAACGATTTACGACACAATGTTTAGCGCAGCGTTTTCGCTAGCATTCCTTGGAACTCGACCATGAAGCGCGCAGCCCTTGGTCTTCGCATGCACTCGGGCTGGGGAGTGCTCGTCGCCGTGTCCGCGGAAGCCAACGCCGTCGAAGTCCTTGACCGTCGCCGTATCGTGATCATCGATCCACAACTACCCGGCGCCAAGCAGCCTTATCACTATGCGGCGAGCCTCGATCTCCCTGCGTCGGAGAAATGCCTTGTGGAATACGCAGCCTCCTCCGAGCGCTTCGCGGAAACAGCTCTCCGTGAGGTGGTCGCGGAGCTGGACGCGCGCCACTATCGCGTGGTGGGCTCAGCCGTCCTTTTGGCCTCCGGCCGCTCTTTGCCGCCGCTTCCGAAAATCCTCGCGTCGCACCCCTTGATTCACACCGCGGAAGGCGAGTTCTTTCGCAGTGCCGTTCGGGCAGCTTGCGAGCGCTTGCAAATCCCCGTCTTGGCGGTTAAGGAACGAGAGTTGCCTGAGCTGGCTAAGACGGTCCTTGGGAGCAAGGCAAGCCAGGTGCTGCTTAAAATCGCAAACCTGGGAAGTTCTCTTGGTCCACCTTGGACGCAGGATCACAAGACAGCCGCACTGGCTGCGTTCCTGATTCTGGCTCGCGCGGAGTAAACGGGCTGAGTCGTCCACGGCCCGCTGCTGCTACTTCCCCGACACCGCGCGCCCTACCCGCCTCATCCACGCCAACTCGTCCTCGCTCATGGGTCCGAGCCTCAGCGCCTCCAAGGCGTGCTCAAGCTGTGCCGCGCTGTTGGGTCCTGTCATGCAGACATCCACCTCGGGCCGGGTCAAGACATAGCGATAACAGTCGGCCGCCGTGGGAACCCGCTCGCCCTTAGGCAGTGATCCGGCAAGGCCTGGTATTAACGCCTTCCCCAGCAATTGGCCCCAACTGGTGGCCGTGAACGCCGTCAGCCCCGGCCTGCCGTCCTCGGGCAAGTGCGGAAAGATATCTGTCTCGGCGCCGGGATGCGCCGCGTTGTAGCGAAAGTGGATCACGTCGAAGTCGCGCCCGGTCGCGATCCCGGGCACTAAGCTGCGTTTGTGCGTGGAGACCGCCAAATGGCGAACCAAGCCGCGCTCCTTCAGGCGCATGGCCGCGTCGAAAATCCGCGGCGGCACTGGCCGGTTCCATAATCCAAGCAGCAGCACGTCGGTGTAGTCGAAATGTAAGGCTCGCAGAGCGCGCTCCAAGCTCCAGCCCATAAGCGCAGCGACACGGCTGTAGGACTGGATCACCAGCACGAACCGATCGCGGCGTGGACCCAAACGGCGCAGCGCTTCTCCAAATGTGCCACTCCGTCTGCTGCCCCAATACAGGTAGTTCACGCCCTGCTCGAAGGCGCGCTCCATGGCATCGCCCGGCACGCCGTAACCGGAGGACACGCCGAGCCTCGTCACCTGCCGCCCGGTCCTACCCAACACGGACCGGGTAAAGCTGCTCGCGGTTGTTTCCATAACTGCGGCCATCATACATCCGGGCAGCCCGCCCTTGCCGGGAACTCCCAGCAGCCGGCTTCTACAATGAAATTCTGACTCATATCAGGAGCGTGGAATGGCAGCGATCGCGATACATCCCGGCGAACACCTAGCCGAGGAACTGAAAGAACTCAGCATGAGTGCTGCTGAGTTAGCGCGGAATCTCGATGTCCCGACGAACCGCATCACTGGCATCCTGAACGGGCAGCGCGCCATCACGGGCGACACCGCGTTACGCCTGTCTCACTTCTTCGGCACGTCTCCGGAGTTTTGGCTGAATCTACGGAGCCTTTATGAACTTCGCATTGCCCAGAAGAAGTTTGGGAAATCAATTAAGGCGCTGCCGAGGTTGAAACATCCCGAACGCATTTCCGCCTGAGAGGAAAGTGATGCGAACCGTCTACCTCCTGTTCTCGGCCCTTGCCCTCTCCGCCGCCCCCTCCTTCGCCGCTGTCGACTTTCAAACCCAGATTGCGCCCATCCTCCAACAGAATTGCCTCTCCTGCCACGGAGCCGCCAAAGCGGCCGCCGGCTTGCACTTTGAATCCAAAGGGGCTTTGCTGGAAGGTCATTCGGTTATTCCCGGCAGGCCGGACGACAGCCCCTTCTTGAGGTCACTCGAAACTTCCGTGGGACAACCCGGCGCCATGCCTCCCGGCGGCCCGCAACTCTCAAAGGAACAACTCGCGCTCATTCGGACTTGGATTGCGGAAGGCGCGAACTGGCCCGAAGGCATCACGCTCTCCGGCAACGACGCGTCGGCCAGTGCCAATCGCCTCGCCCAAAGCAAGGCCGCGCGAATCGCCAAGGAGCGCGCCGAGGTTCAAACCATCTACGAACGCATCATCGCTGCGGCGAAACCAGTTGACTCCTCGGCCATGCAGCCCTATAAGACCACCATCCCCAACACCACCGTTTCCTTTGAGATGACGCCTATCCCCGCAGGCGACTTCACCATGGGCACTCCCGATTCGGAAGCCGGCCGCAGCAAATTCGAGGGTCCGCAGCACAAAGTTCACGTGGATGCCTTCTGGATGGAGACCCACGAAGTCACCTGGGACGAGTACCGCCTCTTCATGTTTGCCCAGCAGGCGGGCGAAGTGGCCCACAAGGATGAAGTCGTCGACGGCGTCAGCCGCCCCACCCGGCCCTACGTCGAGATGAGCTTCGGCATGGGCATCAACGGATTCCCCGCCATCAGCATGACCCAGCACGCCGCCAACAAATATGCCGAGTGGCTCAGCGCGAAAACCGGCGAGTTCTACCGGCTGCCCACCGAGGCGGAATGGGAATATGCCTGCCGCGCCGGAACCACCACCGCGTTCTACTTCGGCGACGACCCTTCGAAGCTGGGCGACTATGCCTGGTTTGCCGCCAACAGTGACGGCAAATACCAGAAGGCAGGAACCAAGAAACCTAATGCCTGGGGCCTCTACGACATGCTCGGCAACGTCATGGAGTGGACGCTCGACCAATACGCAGCCTATCCCGCCGACCCGCAGAACAACCCTTGGGTGAAGTCAACCAAAGCCTATCCGCAGGTAGCTCGAGGCGGCTCCTGGAACGACCCCGCGAAAGATCTTCGCTGTGGTGCGCGTGTCGGCTCGGAGGCCGCCTGGAAGCAACAGGATCCGCAGTTGCCCAAGAGCATCTGGTATCACACCGATGCGCAATGGCTCGGCTTCCGCGTGGTCCGCCCCGCGAAGATCCCCGCCGTCGAAGAAATGTTCCGGTACTGGAACAACGGTGTAGAGCGCGATTAAACAGAGTCTGCGTGAAAACTCCAGCACAGATCTCAGCGTGAGCGCCGGAGTGCACACACCCGCAATGATGAAAACGGATGCCGGCCGGGGACAGGCACCTGTGTCCCAAGGCGCGTACACATCTCCGTATCTCGTCACCGAAGCCCGTCGCCGCGTGGACAGAGCGAGCCTGTCCCCAGATCAACAACACCTGTTTTCAGAGCACAGCGCGCGTGAGCAAGCGGATGCCACAAGCGGACACGAGATTCCTATGACGCTTCGATCCCCCGTAAGCGCACTTCGTGTCGTCCTCCTCCTCGCCGTACCCGCAACCCCGCACACCCCAGCCCTCCAGCCGTTCGAAATGGTCGAGCCCCACATGGGGACGCTCTTCCGCATCAAACTCTACGCCTCTTCTCAGCTGCAGGCCGTCGCGGGATTCCAAGCCGCCTTTACCCGCATCCATCAGCTGGACCAAACGCTCTCCGACTACAATCCCACCAGCGAACTCATGCAACTGTGCGGCCGACCGCCAGGGCAGCCCGTCCATGTCAGCTTCGATCTGTATCGCGTTCTCGAAGCGTCGCAGGAACTGTCTCGCGCTTCGGGCGGTGCATTTGACGTCACGGAGGCAACGGTGATCCGCCTTTGGCGCGAAGCACGAAGAACCAAGCAACTGCCCAATGCCTCCGCCTTGCAGGAGGCGGGCGAACATTCGGGCTTCAGCAAACTGACTCTCGACGCGGTTCATCACACCGTAACTTTGGCGCAGCCCGGCATGCTGCTCGACCTCGGTGGCATCGCCAAGGGTTATGCGGCGGATGAAGCTCTCGTCGCCCTCCGCGCTCAGGGCATCCGCAGCGCCATGGTGGCGGCCAGCGGCGACATAGCCGTCAGCGACGCACCTCCGGACAGGCCCGGCTGGCAAATCGGCGTGGACTCCGTTGATCTTCCGCAGGCCACCTTTACTCGCATACTGGTTGTTTCCAATGCGGCGGTTTCTACCTCGGGCGACACGGAACAGTTTGTCGATATCAATGGCCAGCGATACTCGCATATCATCGACCCCAAGACCCACCAGGCGCTCACTCGCCGAATCACCGTCACCGTCGCCGCACACTCCGGAATCGATGCTGATAGCCTCGCCACCGCGCTTTGTGTTCTGGGACCAGAACGTGGACTGGAGTTACTCAAGCACTATCCCGGCGCCGAAGCGCTCTTCTTCGCCGCCGATGCCGAGCCCCACATCCTCGAATCGTCCGGCTTTCACAACTACTTTTGAGCTCACTAATCTAACCCGGGGTAGCCGAACCAAAGAAGTCCTCGGATTCTTCTCGGCAACCGCTCCGTAGTAACCGTCGCGGCTCGGTTGGCGGTTTTGTGAAAGTTGGGCACTGAGCGACGGCCATAAGGTTCAGCGACGCAAAGCTCCCAAATGCGACCCTAGTTAGCAATGACACCCTTCCCAGGCCCAACCCAGATAGTCTCCAAACACAACGCCGAACACTACAACTGGGGCGCGGGCTGTGACGGCTGGCACTTAGTCCAACAACCCGACCTCAGCGTCATCGAAGAACGCATGCCTCCCGGCGCCAGTGAAGTCCGGCACCATCACGTCCATTCGCGTCAGTTCTTCTATGGCCTGAGCGGCGAGCTAACGCTTGAAGTGGAGCATCACGAATACACCCTCCGTCCCGGCGATGGTATCGAAATCCTGCCCGGCCAGCGGCACCAAGCCATCAACCGCAGCCATGCCGATGCCGGTATGTTGGTGATCAGCCAACCGCCCAGTCACGGCGATCGCGTTCAGTCTGAATAGCGGCTGAAGCTCCAGCCCATGAAATCTGCAACCTGAACTACGGTGGGCGAATTAGGTTAGTTTAGGCCGAGACGACTCTCGGCCCGGACGGCTAACAGCCGGCGCCACATTTTTTACTGTTGCAAGGCAGCCAGGTGTTGCCCGGGCGCCCAGTTCGCACGAAGCGAAAACGCTTGGGTGAGTTTTCGCTTCCCTCCGAATCGTCCTGGATGCCCTGGCACACTGCAACCGAGTCCAATCACTCGGTTATGGAACTGATTGTAGTTTCTCAGCCAGCGTCAATGAACTGGAGAATACCCTAGGATTCGGCAGAAAATGACTGGAATTGAAGCTCAATTTGGCGACATACGGAATACGCCGCTATTTGAAAGCGCTGCCACACGACCGCACGGCTCGCGAGCGATTTCTCATGGTTGCGCGTGCAGGGGTCCAATTGGATTACCATTGGCGCAAGGGGAGATTACCCAGGGGCGATGGCGATCAAAAAGAAACGAGCCGCGCGCAAGCTGGAACCGAAGGCAGAGAAGCAGACTCATGCATTCCCGATCGTCGGTATCGGCGCCTCGGCCGGCGGGTTCGAAGCTTTTGCTGAAATGCTGAACGCCTTGCCGGTAGACACCGGTATGGCGTTTGTATTGATTCAGCACTTGGATCCGACCCACGAAAGCATGCTGGCGCACTTATTGGCACGGAAATCGAAGCTTCCGGTGAACCAGGTAACCGATGGGATGGTGGTGGAGCCCGACCATGTGTACGTGATCCCTCCGAACGCGCAGATGGGAATCCGGAATGGTTCGCTCGAACTGGCGAGGCGTGCACCGGCCGGCGAAAGGAATATGCCCATCGACCATTTTTTCCAATCGCTGGCGGCGTACCGGAAAGACGGCGCTATTGGGGTGATCCTCTCGGGAACTGCGACCGACGGCACCTTCGGCCTTGAATCTATAAAGTCTGAGGGAGGGATTGCTTTTGCTCAGGACGATGGATCGGCCAAATACTTTGGAATGCCGGCGAGTGCGATCAGTACGGGCTGTGTCGATTTCGTCCTGCCGCCGAAGAAGATCGCTTCCGAATTGTCGCGAATCGGCCGCGACGCCCGATTGAGCCCGCTGTTTGCGAGTCCTTCGACCGAGCTCCCGGCGTCGGCCGATAATGACCTTCGCAAGCTGCTTCTATTGATCCGCAATTCCGACGGTGTGGACTTCACGCACTACAAAGCGAACACGGTGCACCGCCGCATCCTGCGCCGCATGCTTCTGAAGAAGATCGCCGGCATCCGGGAATATCTGGAATATCTTCGGCACCATGGCGCTGAGCTCTCGGCTTTACATGAAGACCTTCTGATTCATGTAACCAGTTTCTTTCGAGAGCCGGAGTCATTCGATGTTCTGAAGAACCAGATTCTTCCAAAACTGCTGGAGGGAAAGGGCGAAGGTCAGCCACTCCGGGTTTGGGTTCCGGGCTGTTCGACAGGAGAAGAGGCCTACTCGATCGCGATTGTCATATCCGAATATCTCGGAGACCGGAAACGCAAGATACCTGTCCAGATCTTCGCGACCGATGTGAGCGATCGGTCTATTGAACACGCCCGGGCCGGGATTTATGCCGGGTCCACCCTGGTGGGGGTTGGCCCGGAACGCATGCGGCAGTTCTTCTCGGGATCAAACGGGAGTCACCGAGTGGTCCAATCAATTCGCGACATGTGTACGTTCGCGCGTCAAGATCTGATTCAGGATCCACCTTTTTCCCGTATCGATCTGATCAGCTGCCGGAACGTCTTGATTTACCTGGAGCCTATTCTTCAGAAGAGGGTAGCCGCCGCGTTTCATTATGCCTTGAACAGCAATGGAGTTCTACTTCTGGGCAAGTCGGAAAGCCTAACCTCGTTCCCCGATCTGTTTGCTCCCTTGCAGAAGAAGAGCAGGTTCTACAAGAAGAGAGTGGCGGCAAACAATCCGCAGTTCCAGGCCGCGGCAGCAAACTATGATCGAGCGGCGCTACGAGAGAAGGGGGCTAAAGCAGCGAAGCCAGTGGTAGACCTGCAGAGAGAAGCGGACCGTATCGTTTGGAACCGGTATGATCATGCCGGCATTATTGTTGACGACAACCTGCACATTCTCCACTTCCGCGGCGATACCAGTCCCTACCTGGCCCCGGTCTCGGGGGCCGCGAGCCTCCACTTGTTAAAGATGATCAAGGGGAGCCTTCTGGTTGACTTACGCGCCGCTTTCCGGCAGGCCAGGAAAGAAAATGCGCCGGTCCGGCGAGAAGGAATCCGAATGACTTCCGACGGCCGATCGCGGGAGGTTTCTCTCGATGTGGTGCCGCTTGCCTCGGTGGAAGCGCCCGAGCGCCAGTTCCTGATCCTATTGGAAGAGACGCGGCAACCCGCATCCGACCACAAGCCGGCGGCCGATAAGGCCGCGATATCACAGGAAGATATTCCACAGGCCGTGCGGCTCGAGCAGGAGCTGATGGCGACCCGTGAGTATTTGCAAGCAATCATCGAAGAACAGGAGACCACAAATGAGGAGCTCAAAGCTTCCAATGAAGAGGCCCTGTCAAACAACGAAGAGCTGCAAAGCACCAATGAGGAACTCGAAACCGCCAAGGAAGAACTGCAGTCTACCAACGAAGAGTTGGTGACGCTGACCGAACAACAAACGTCCCGCAATGTCGAGCTCAGTCATTTGAACGATGACTTGAGAAACGTGCTGGAGGGCATAGAGATTCCGATCCTGATGCTGGATAATGACCGGCGCGTACGGCGCTTCACTCCGGCGGCGGAGAAGTTGTTCAACCTGCTGCCTACCGACGTGGGCCGGCCGATTCAAAACCTCCGGCCGAATCTGGATTTATCCGATTTGGGCCCACTGATCTCGCACACTACCGATTCACTTTCGCCGCATCAGCATCAGGTGACCGATCTGGACGGACGACGCTACGTAATGACCCTGCGTCCGTATCGGACGTCGAACAATCAAATCGACGGCGTCCTTATTGCCTTGGAAGATGTCGACGCGTTGACGCGCAGTCTCGACGAGACTCGGCGGGCCCGCGACTTGGCCAACGCCATTGTTGAAACGGCGAGGGAAATCCTGGTGGTGCTTGACTCCAGGCTCCGCGTAGTAACTGCAAACCACGCTTTCTATGATTTATTTGAAGCTTCGATGAGAAAAGCCGAAGACAAATCCATTTTTGATGTTGGTGGGGGCGACTTTGACAATCCTGAACTGCGCGAACTGCTCGAGAATATTTTGCCGCACAAGACGCAATTCAACGACTTCAGATTGACCCATGAATTCCAGAGAGCAGGGCGGCGAGTATTGTTGCTGAACGGGCGGCGGTTGGAATCGGAAAGCGACGAATCGGGAATGATCCTGCTCGCCATGGAGGACGTCAGCGTCGAGGAGTCGGCGGCCGAGGCCCTACAGCAGAATCAAGACCGCATGAGAGATCTGGCAACAGGCCTGCTTAGCGCCCAAGAAGAGGAACGGCGGAGGATTTCACGTGAACTGCACGATGACTTGAACCAGAGATTGGCGATGCTCACGGTGGAATTGGAAACGCTCGAGAAGGATCCGCTCTCGTCCCCCGAGTCGACGCGCAGCCGGCTTGCGGCTCTTCGAGCCCGAACCGAAGC
>JBAUOG010000841.1:0-2472 GCA_049579625.1 Bryobacteraceae bacterium | reverse complement strand
CTCATGAAGACTGCACTGCTTGTGATAGGGCTCTCGCAACTGGCCGCGAGCGGTCAGACCCTGGCCCCGACGTCAACCCAGCCGGCGAAGCCGATGGCGACAGCCACGACGACTGACCTGGCAGTCTCGAAGGAGCTCGATGCGAAGCTTGAACGGCTGGTTGATCTGCTCGGACTGCCTCAGATGTTGTCGAACGCGCAGGCATCGGTCGTACGATCTGAGCTGGCGAAAAATGCTTCTACCACGCCCGAATTTACCGCTGAGTTCATGAAGCGCTTCGGGGAAAGTCAGGCCATGCGAGCCGCCATCAAGATCGCGGCGAAGCAGCTATACGCGACTCATTTCACGGCGTCCGAAATAGACGACTTGGTTGCGTTCTACGAATCACCCGTTGGTCAAAAACAGCGTCAAGTGACCGTGTTCGTCCCGGTTGGAATAATGGGCCGCCTGACTCCGGCGACGTATGCGGCGTTATTGGGCATCATAACCGGTATCGCCCGCGACCACCCGGAGTATCTGCGAGCCCGCCCTAAGGTGGCCGCGGGCGCGGGCAGCGCCAATGGAGGCGCTGCTCCTTCGCCGGGGGTCAGTCCGGAGATTATCGGAGCTATCCCGTCGGTCGCCCCACCTCCTCCGAGCGCTGGCGCGGTATTTGTGCCGCCTCCGCCACCTCCTCCTCGTAACGCGCCCCCCTCTGGGCCGCCGCGCGCCGGGGGCCCCCTTATGGAGGCCTTCCTGATCGAAAAAGTGCAGCCTATCTACCCGCCCCTAGCAAAGTCCGCCGGGGTCCAGGGTCAGGTGGAATTCGACGCCATCATAGCCAAGGATGGAACTCTTCAGCATTTGCAGCTCGTTCACGGGCATCCCCTCTTGGTGCAAGCCGCTACGGACGCGCTGCAGCAGTGGCGATACATACCAACGCTGGTCAACGCAGAGCCCGTCGACGTGATGACGAGGATTATCGTTAACTTTGCTCTTTCACCCTAGCGCCAAGCGCAAGGGCTCAGCCCCTCGGGCTGCCGTGCAACCAGCGTCCACCCTGTCTGCCTCGGACTAGACTGAGTCTGGTCGGACCTTCGTCGAAACGTTAGAAGATCGCACGGGTCGAAGACTGCGTCAAGAAAAACACGGGCCTCGCCCTAAGCGTGCGCATGAGGCCGCGTGATTCCTGTTAGTTCCGGTGGTAGTGGTGACTGTCCCGCGGCTCCCGCGGCTCCCCCTAGCCGTCCTCTGTTTCGGACGGCGGTGCCCTACGCGTGATTCGCCATTGCACGGCTGTTGCCTCAAACGCGCCGTCGCTGATTTGCAAAGGAAGATTGCGGATGACCAGGGGATAACCCGCGGCGGTCAAGTGGGCATACTCGACCGCTGGCTCGCGCGCCAAATCAATTCCACCCCAAAAATGGACTTCATACTTGTCGCCCACCTGTTTGGCCTTCGACCACTCATTATCGGAAAGAAAGAACAAAACCTCGTGATCGCGCCGACCCTTCACCTCAATACATCGGAGGGGCTCCACGGAGCGGTCCTCGATATCCCACCCCAAGCTGTCAGAATCCCTCGCAACCCAAAAGAGTTGGTAAGAATCCGCACTTTTCGTTTTTTCAAATTGCAGGCTGTACATTTCTGCTCGGTCCCCGACCGCCTTCCTCTCGAGCGCCCACGCAGGGACCTCGGCCGGGGGCGGCAGCAAGGCCCAAACTGTCTTTAGCTCCGTAAGAAGATGTTTGGGGACGACAACGGACGGGACTGCCCGAACACCCTCCCACAACTGGAGGATCCCCAGCAGTTGCGGTGCTCCGCTTCTCGCGAGTCTTGTTGGACAGATGAGATTGCCGTCGTCGTCGAATCTGCCCGTCTCGATAAGGACACGTGCCTGATCATGAAAACATCCTAGCCGGATAAGCGTCATGCCAAGGGGGCGCAGGTCGCCAGTCTTTACGGCCCTGGCAACGCGGTCTCCCGCGCGACTCCGGCGTGCCGATGCATCCTGCAGGGTTATGAGGCCAAGACCCTCAAGAACGCCCAAGAGAGGTCGGATTTCGTCATAAGGACCGCCACATTTTGCCCAGACAGCACGAACCGCCTCGTCTGCCGGTAGCCCAGCTGGACCGGACGGCAGGACTCGCAGGGCTTGAGCGAGACGCTGAAATCTAACAGACGTTAGCCAATTTGATTGCGCAACAATCGCCACTAAAGATTCTCGCCGAGTAAGAAGCGGAGCAGCGCTGACAGATCCTCATCGTCGCCCTGGGCAGATTCAAGCGGATCGGAAGTAAGATTGAAGGGCCGGAGTTCCGCTCCTTCGAGTAGCTGGCGCATGGCCCCGGCCGGCCGGTAAGAGAGCGCCAGCGAACCCCTGCCGGGCTGTCGGATGGCTTGATCAACCACGCGGGCACATGCTGCTATGGAACGAGTCTAATGCAGCCCTCGATTCGCGCGATGCGTGGAACACCGGGAATAGTTGAGCAC
>JBAUOG010000840.1:0-17192 GCA_049579625.1 Bryobacteraceae bacterium | reverse complement strand
ATAAACCTGCTGCTTTCGTCCCCGGCCGAACCGGACATGTCCCCGACACGCATGGCGCGCTCAGTCAACTTCCACCCGATTGGGACCACGTCGATAGCTACACCCAGTTGCCGGAGCTGCGGCCGCTTGGTCAGCTGCACGAGAGCTTCATCGTTGCGGCCGGTCGCGACGGTTTGTGGATCATCGACCAGCACGTGGCGCACGAACGAATCTTGTTTGAACAGGTACTGCGGCAGCGCGCTGCCGGTCGCCCGGAGATCCAACAGCTTCTGATGCCTCTCGTCCTTAAGCTGACCCCGGGCCAGGAATTTGAGTACGCCAGGATTGCAGACGAATTGAATGCCTGCGGCTTTGAGACCGAACCGTTTGGCCAGCGCACCATCGCCGTCAAGGCCGCACCGGCTGGCGTAGGTGCCGGGGATATTGAAAAAGTGATGTTTGAGATTCTGGAGATCGCCGAAGCCGAGCTGCGCAGCGCCTCCCTCGACGACGTCCGGCGCAGCGTATCGGCCACCATCGCTTGCCGCGCCGCCATAAAGATCAACACTCGTTTGGAGTCAAGTAAAATCGAGTGGCTCTTGGCGGCCCTTTCCGCCTGCGAATACCCAATGAGTTGCCCTCACGGACGACCCATCGCGCTTCGCTACAGTACGAAGGACATACTGAAAAGCTTCCACCGTATCTGACTAGTGTAAAGTGCTTACGCCTGTTTCATTTGCCGCTCGACAATGCGCGCGGCGCGCTGGCTGATCAAATCAGCCACCTTACTCAGCAAGCCCGGTAAATCCTCCGGCTTGATGAGCACCGGCCGCCTGCGGGTCGTCGGGCCGTTTTGATAGGTCGTAACCAGGGCAGTTGCCGGTTTATAGTCCATGAGCCGGGCATGTGCCAGTACCTTAAGACCCGCCTCAGGCGACTCCATCCGTAGGTCGCTTAGCACTAATTCATATTGGGATTCGTCCAACTTGCCAACCGCTTCGGCGGCTGACGCGGCCGAGTCGACAAAGTACCCCCCGGCCTCTAATACGGTTTTTAGAGTAAGACGCGATGCAAGGTCACCATCGACGAGCAAGACCCTTGCCAGCTCGAGATCCCTGCCGGGTGGCTTTTTAGACTGTACGGGCATCGTTTACACTGTTTCCGCTTACAGTGTAAACGAAAAGCCTAATTTTGATACCACAATCTTCCGTCCGATTCGTACAGGAGGAGCGGCTCTTGAGCCCCATCTGTCCTCGGAATTCACTGAGAGAGTAGGACTTAAGTCTTGTCGAAGACACGCTCAAAGATGGCGTCGACGTGACGTAACTGGCGGGTAAGGGAGAAGCTCGCCTCCAGTTGGTCAGCGTCTAAGTACTGGAAAACTCGAGGCTCATTTGCGATTGCCGCCCGGAAATCGCCCTCTTCTTCCCAGGCCCTCATTGCGTGGCTTTGCACCAGGCGATAGGCATCCTCGCGCAGCATCCCGGCTGCGGACAAATCCAGGAGCAGTTGTCCCGAAAAAATCAGCCCGCGCGTCAGATCGAAGTTCCGCCTCATCCGGGCTTCGTTCACTTGTAGCCCTGAGACCAGCCAGCTGGTCTTGTTCAATAAGTAGTCAATCAAGATGGTGGAATCAGGCAGTATGATGCGCTCCACCGAGGAGTGGGAGATGTCCCGTTCGTGCCAGAGAGGTACGTTCTCAAATGCCGCCTGCGCATTCGCCCGCACCACCCGGGCCAGCCCGCTGATCTGCTCGCATGTGACCGGGTTCCGCTTGTGAGGCATCGCGGAACTGCCCTTCTGGCCGACCGAGAAAGGCTCTTCAGCCTCCCGTACTTCAGTCCGCTGAAGATGCCTGACTTCCAGCGCAATCTTATCCAGACTAGAGGCGATCCCAGCCAGCACCGCCACGTAGTTAGCATGCAGGTCCCGTGACAGCACTTGCGATGTAACGGGAGCCGCTCTCAATCCCAATCGCGCGCAGATTTTCTCTTCCGCCTCAGGCCCGATGTGGGCGAAAGTGCCCACCGCACCCGAGACTTTCCCCACCCGCATTTCCTCAGCAGCTGCCGCAAAGCGGATTTGATGCCGGCGGAACTCGTCATACCAGATCGCCACCTTCAGGCCGAAAGTGATAGGCTCTGCATGGATCCCATGCGTTCGCCCAATTTGCAGCGTGTGCTTATAGCGAAACGCCGACTCCTTGAGATCGGCCACAAGCTTGGCCAACCCATCGGAAATGATCTTCGAACTGCCCTTCAGTTGCAGCGCCTGCGCTGTATCCACTACGTCGTTTGAGGTGAGTCCGTAATGGAGCCAGCGGGATGACTCCGCAGCGCCCTTGGCCTTCATCTCCTCGGCCACGGCCGTTGTGAAGGCAATCACATCATGCCGGACTTCCCGTTCGATCTCGTGAATGCGCGCTAACGAGAACCCAGCACTCGATCTTAAGTCGGCAGCAGCGGCTAGCGGAACCCCTCCCAGCTCCGCCAGCGCATCCGCAGCCGCCAACTCAACTTCCAACCAGCATTGATACTTGTTCTGTTCGCTCCAAATGGCGCCCATCGCGGGGCGGGTATAGCGGTCAATCATCTTCCTCTAGCTTCGCAAACTGCCTGTTCTGCGTCGCGCCGAAGAAGATGACCTGACTGCTAAACTTGCCGTCGCGTGTGCGTAAGCAAGCTAATCACAAACCCGATGAGAAACACGACAAACAGGACTTTCGCTATCGTCGCCGAGATTCCGGCGATTCCGAAGAATCCGAGAAAGCCAGCGATTAAGGCAATCACGAGAAACACTATCGCGTAATACAGCATGCTCCGAGAACCTCCTAGTTCTGACTACGCCTGTAAGACGCTGGATTATGGATATACCGAAACACTTCAAGCCTCCGGCAATTCTACCGGGGGAACCAGGATCACAGGCAAGCTCGCGAACGAGATCGCCAAGACCGCCGAGCCGTGGCCAGAACGTCGACATCACGGTGGTCACCATGTGCGGGACTGGATGGTTGCCGGAATCTACTGGGACAAGTCCGCTGGAAGCAAAAGCAGGAGATCCAGATCAAGCGCCGCGGCCAATGCGCGATCCAATTCGTCGAGTTGGCGCATACGCCAAGCGACCCCGCAATCACAAGCGACCCCGCAATCATAGGGTGGCGCTGATATCCTGAATGACGAAAGCCCCTCGCACCGGCATGAAATCGGCACCCGAGATCGCCGAAGGAGCGATGTGCGGACGGCGTGATTACTGGCTCAGTCCAGATCCGTCAGTTCCCGCCATCCTAGCGCGGTGCCCACCGCCCGTTTGACCTCCACCCAACGTTCCGGCGCAAGTTCGCCCGCACATTTCGCCAGCGACGCCTTGGGAATCACGCGGATGTTGTCACAATTGGCAACGCAAGGCTTAGGAAGGCCTTCGGCCTCTCCCAGCGGGACTTCGCTGGCAATCTGGCGGATCTTCGAGGTGATTTCCACAGCAACGAACTTGGAGAGATAGTTGTAAGCGTCGTTCCGGCTCAACAGCAACACCGGACGCCTCCCGGCCGGTTCTCGCAGTTCCGCCCACCAGACCTCGAACTGCTTCACTCCTTCCATTCCTCGGGAAACTCCCAAGTATCGGAGTTCTCAGCAGAATCCGGCTGGAGATGGTATGCCTCGCGCATCCGTGCCGTCTCGAGACGAAATATCTCGTCCTTAACGGCGCGGCGGATGAAGTCCGCTCGCTTGCGTTTGGCGGCCGGCGCGATGCGGTCAATCGCGTTGAGCGTCGCTTCATCGAAGTGGATGAGAACTTGTGGCATATTGATAATCGATAACTATACTCCATATATAGCATGATTTGGGGCACGGTGAGCCGGCGCTCAACCTCAAACAGAACCAGATCAGAGCGCAACAACCCCTCGTGCTGCTAGACGTCGATCGTCGTGCGCACAACCGTCCCATCGCTCCGCAATACCCGCTGGATCTCCTTGGCAATCTGCGGAAGCAGTGGCTCCAGATGCGGCGGAACTACGATCTTGCTGAAATATCCATCGCGCCACGGGATCGCCGCCGGCGATGCATCCAGGAACAGCACGTTATCGAACTCAGCCATCTCGCGCCGCGCTCGGTCCACGTCATCGGCCGACCCCAGCGCCACAACGGCCCCGCGCATTAGCACGCGTGCCATCGAAACCAGCTCCGCAGTCGACGGAATGTCGAGCAGCAGAACTTGATCATCGGCCCGCAGCACTTGTGACATTAACCCAGGTTGACCAACTCCGCCGGCGCAGACGCAGCCAGCACCGCCGCGGCTTCTTCCTCAGTGAACTCCTGAGTCTTCACCGAGTGATTCATCGAGCAGAACTTCGGACCGCACATCGAGCAGAACGCCGCCTCCTTGAATCCCTCTTCCGGCAGCGTCTCGTCGTGATACGCCCTGGCTGTCTCCGGATCCAGAGACAATTCAAACTGCTTGTTCCAATCGAATTTGAACCTCGCTCTGGATAGCTCGTCGTCTCTGTCTCGAGCGCCCGGACGGTGGCGCGCAACGTCCGCCGCGTGCGCCGCAATCTTGTACGCAATGATGCCCTGTTTCACGTCCTCACGGTTGGGCAGTCCCAGGTGTTCCTTGGGTGTCACATAACACAACATCGATGCGCCGAACCAGCCGATCATCGCCGCGCCGATCGCCGATGTGATGTGGTCGTATCCGGGCGCAATATCGGTCACCAGCGGGCCCAGCGTGTAGAAGGGCGCATCGAAGCAGATCTGCCGCTCCTTCTCCACCTGCATCTGGATTTGATCCATCGGGATGTGGCCGGGGCCTTCGATCATCACCTGCACATCGTATTCCCAGGCCTTTTTGGTGAGTTCACCCAGCGTATTCAGTTCCGCGAATTGGGCCGCATCGCTCGCATCAGCCAGTGATCCCGGACGCAGGCCGTCCCCCAGCGAGAAGCTCACATCGTACTTCTGGAAGATCTTGCAGATCGCCTCATAATTCTCATACAGGAAGTTCTGCTTATGGTTCTTCACCATCCATTCGGCCAGAATCGCGCCGCCGCGGCTCACAATGCCAGTGACGCGCTTCGAGGTCAAGGGCACGTATTGGATCAGCACGCCGGCGTGAATGGTCATGTAATCCACGCCTTGTTCAGCCTGCTCCTCAATCACTTCCAGCATCACGCCAATGTTCAAGTCCTCGACGCGGCGCACGCGGCTCAGAGCTTCGTAGATGGGCACCGTGCCGATGGGCACCGGAGACTGCGCGATGATTGCCTTCCGGATGCCGGGAATGTCTCCGCCGGTCGATAGATCCATCACCGTGTCGGCGCCGTACTTCACTGCGTATCGGAGTTTCTCAAGCTCCTCGGCGCTGTCTGAGCTGGTCGACGAATTGCCGATGTTCGCGTTGATCTTGCACTTCGACGCAATGCCGATACACATCGGCTCCAGCGAGTGGTGGTTGATGTTCGCGGGGATGATCAGCCGTCCCAGCGCCACTTCATCCCGGATCAGTTCGGGTGCGAGGTTTTCACGCCCGGCGACATATTCCATCTCGCCGGTGACTTGGCCCTTGCGGGCGTAATGAATTTGCGTGCGAATTGAATCTTTCTCGCGCTGGGCTAGCCACTCGGTACGGTTCATGTACCGATTATAGGACCGCTCTGCCCAGGTGCCGCACAGCCGGGAACTAGCGAATACGCTTTTCGCCGCGCTACTCCGCCTTTACCGGCGGCGTTTCCGGAGCCTTCTTCAGTTGCTGGTCGAGGATCGCCTTCAAGGCTGCTGCGCTCAGCGGGCCGTTATACCGTTGCCCGTTGATGAACAGCGTCGGCGTTCCTTCCACGCGGGCATCGTCGCCATCCTTGACGTCCTGCTCCAACTCCTTCTTGATCGCCGGCGAATCCAGATCGGCTTGGAACTTCGTCATGTCCAGGCCAATCCCCTTGGCCATTACCATCAGTTGCTCACGGCCGAGGTTGTGGCGGTTGGCGAACATGGCGTCGTGCATTTCCCAGAACTTGTTCTGTTCCTTCGCGGCCAAGGCAGCCGCTGCGGCCAACGCAGCCTGGTTGTGAATCTCCAGCGGGTACTGCTTGAAGATCAGTTTGACTTGGTCCGGATAGGCCTTCAGAAGCTCGCTAAACACAGGCGCAGCCACCGCGCAATACGGGCACTGAAAGTCGGAGAATTCAACCAGCGTGATCTTGGCCTTCTCCGGCCCAAGCGACGGAGCGCCGGCCGTCGGTATCATGATGGCGTCCTCCAGCAGTTGCGCCTCCCGCGACTGCACGTGGGCGAACTGCGAATCTGCGGCAGCCTGTCTTGCGTCCGCTTCGCTCTGGCCTGCCTTGATGGACGCGACAATTACCGAAGCCAACCCGCGGCTGTAGTAGCACTTCGGGTCTTTTATCCGGCATTCAGCGAGCTTCATCCCGCAACCGCAGGAGCAATCGTAATCCCGCAATATGCCTAGCACCTTTGCTTGCTGCGCTGCCGACAGCCCACTCAGATCCACCTGTGGCAAGTCGGTCGCCGACTGCCAATCCTGGGCGCACAACAACGCTGCCGCCAAAACCAACAAACCGGCCATTCGGGCATGGCGCGCCATCCAGATGTACATTCTTCTATTGTAATTACCATCCGGGAAGGCTTGCTGAAAAAGGCCATCTCCCCTCCGTTCCGCCACAGTCGAGAATGGCGCCGCATTCGACTTCCTTCCGATCTCGAAGGGCGTAGCGTTTCGTCAATCCTCGCCTGACGTAAGGCAGTTGCACGGCTGTGACGGCCCAATGTAGTACGCTCGGGGCGTGAGCGCGAGCCGTTAGCGTCGCGCTCAGCAAGGCCTACCATGAATCGTCGAAGGTTTCTCGGGACCGCCGCAGCTGCTCCGCTGGCCGCAGGTTCTCGAGCGTTTTCCTCTCCCTCTTCTTCCTCCGTTGAGTCCACGCCACCGTTAGTAAGTCCTCAAGCGGATGTTCCCATCCACCAGCGGTATGAGTTGACGCTGCGTCGCGTGCTACATGGAAACTCGCCCGCTTACACCGAAGAGTTTCTGCTGGCGGATGTTCGTCCGGTCGCGGGCCGTCGGTTCACGGAATTCAGCGGCGACCTTTCCGGCAGGTACATCGGCGCGCTGGCCACGGCCGCGCGCGTGTATCGCACCAGCTTTCCAGCTCTGGATTGCCTGGTGCCGAAAGTGATTGCACTGCAAAAATCGGATGGCTATTTCGGTAGCACCTTTCATTACGACAAGCCCACAGATGGCGATCTCGCGCTGCTCTGGGGGAATGGCCGCTTGTTAGTGGGCCTGCTTGAGTATTGCCGCTACAAACCCGATCCCGCGGTGCTGGCCGCGTCGAAGCGGCTCGGCGACTTCCTGCTACGCGTGGCGCCGCTCATGCTTTCCCGGAAAATCCGCGACGAATTTGGCGCGGCACATTTTGCCTCCAGCTACATCTGCTGGACGCAGCAGACGGAAGGCCTCGCCGGCCTCTACCTTGCAACTCACGATGAGCGCTACCGCAGCCTCACCGAAGCGATCGCCGCCGTGATTGAGAGACGGCCGGGCGATCATGCGCACGGCTACCTCACCAGCCTCCGTGGCGTGATGGATCTCTTTCAAACCACATCCGACGTCCGCCTTTTGCAGCAATGCGAAGCGGCGTGGCAAGACATAGTTCATTCCGAAGATCTGCTGGATACCGGAGGCGTGCCCGAAGGTTGGAGCCCCAACAAGCATCGCAGCGAGGGCTGCGCGGAAGTCGATTGGCTGCGTTTCAATCTCTCTCTGTGGAAGGCTACCGCCAATCCGAAATACCTGGCAGCGGCGGAGCGCGCCACCTTCAACGAATTGGCGTTGAACCAGTTCGCAAACGGCGATTTTGGGCATCGCGTGCTGACCGAGACCGGCATTTCCGGGGATGGCGCAGTTCGAGCGTGGTGGTGCTGCACGTTACATGGTCTACGCTACTTCCCCGACCTCCAGGCCAGCGCTTTTCGTGCAGACAAAGGCGCGTTGTGCTACGAACTGCCTATCGATAGCGATATCGACAACCGTCATGCTCCCGCAGCGAGCCTCGACGCGGTCGCTACGTCGTCGCTCGCTCAGAACCGCGCAGCGAAGATCACCATCATATCGGCAGGCGCAGCGCCCGCGTCTCTGCTCATCCGCAAGCCGGAGTGGGCGAACGCGCTCGATATCCTCGTCAACGGCACCGCGGGCCAACACCCGCTCGAAGGGGATTATGTGCGCTTGCATCGCCAGTGGCGGCGCGGCGACGCGGTCACTGTGACGTATGCGATGACCCTCCAATCGAAACCGGGCGCTCAGAAGCGCATGACTTTTTCCTACGGGCCTTGGTTGCTGGGCGCGCCAGAGTTGGGCAATCCCGCGTATTTCAACGAACTCACAACCGATAACAGGTTGGCTGCGGCGAAAGATCAAACGGCCGCCGTTCATCCCAACCGTCCCTTCAGGGTTCCCGTTGCGGCCAGGACATTCCCGTTTACGCCCGCCGAGTTTCCTGACCAGCAGGGCACAGTAACGCAGCGTGCCGTCGCCGAACAGACCGGTGAACCAACCACGGCATGGCAACTGCGCTTTCTCACCGAAGGCGCGGGTTAACGGTCGGCGTTCGCAATATGCTTAGAGTCCTTCATTACTTTCCGCTACTGCTCGTGCTGGTTGCTTGCGCCTCGGGCCAGGATATGTCTTACAGCAGCCCATTCTTCCGCGTCCAGATGGCGGCCGGCCAACCAGGCTTTACGAACTTTGCGGTCGATTCGCTCGGAAAGGCGAAGCTCGATCTCAACGTCATGCTGCCACTCGGTGCTCCGCCGTCGCAATACGCCGCTACCCGTGTGGGAGCACGTGTCGAGTACCGCACGGCCGGAGGCCAGGGCCCGGCAGTCTGGGCCTTCGATTTCAGCGAACAAAGGATTTCGATCCGATCCGTCTATTCCGCCACCTTTCCTCCGCAGCCACTGGTTCTAGGCTTCGACCCCGTCCGCTGCCATGCCACGCTTTTGGGGCTATTTAACGATGACGGGGCTATCGCGCTCCCCGCGTTGCTGCACTTTCCGGATCGGGGTACCTTTCGCATCACGTCGCCCACTAAGGGCCTCGCGCTGGGCTACGATGCGCTGCGCGATAGCGATAACTTCGTGCGGGTGACGTTCCCACCTGCAACAGCCGCCAGCCCGACTGTCGAATACGACCTTGAAATAACGGCCATCTACCCACACGACCCACGAATCGACAAGGACCCGCGTTATGACGGCTACCGCCGCGATTTCCTGAACATATTCCAAATCAATCCGCGCTACAAAGTGCTCGCCAACCACGCCGCCAGCGATCCCGTAGCGTTTACCGTTTTCATGTACTCGAAGATGGCGATCCAGATGCCGCCCCTCGCCGAAGGCCTCAGCGCGCTCGACATCCTGCGCCAAACGCTCGATCGCTACACCGGCGGTATGAAGGGATATGGGATGGCGGGCTATGGCGATATCAAAGCGCTGAAGTACGACTTTCTCGATGTCTATCCATCGCTGGTGCTCGCCGCAGCCGACTACGAATCCGCGAGCCACGATCGAGTCTGGCTTCTGCGCAACTACGCCACCGTCAAGGCCTGGGCTGACAAGATGATTCAGTTCGACACTGATGGCGATGGCCTCATGGAGTACCCGCTCAGCGGCAACTCGGGCTCATGGACGGCGAAAGTAACCATCCGGCCCGCGAACTGGTGGGACACCATCGGCTTCGGCCATAAGGACGCCTATTCGAACGCGCTCGCCTACGGCGCGTTCCAAGCGATTTCGCGCTTGTCGCGGCGTGCCGGACACCCGGAAGACGCCCGGCTCTTCGAGGCTCGTGCGAAAAAACTGAAGGCGGTCTACTATGCCACTTTTTACAATCCCGCCACCGGAGTGCTGGCCGGCTGGAAGAGTGCCGACGGCCGCCTCCACGACTACTACTTCCTCTTTGTCAATGGCGCGGCAGTCACCTACGGACTTGTCTCCCCCGAGCAGGGCAATGCCATCTGGGACAAGCTGCTCGCGAAGATGAAGGAGGTTGGCTACGCCCGCTTTGATCTGGGCCTGCCGGGCAACCTCATCCCGATCCGGCGCGAAGATTACGTGCACCTGGAGAAGCGCTTTGGAGGGCCGGATCGCGAAGACGGTTCGGATGGATTCCAGATCTACGAGAATGGTGGCGCCACCGCGTGCTATGCCTATTTCACGATCCAGGCGCTGCGCGAACTGGGCCGCGATCAGGCGGCGGATGCCATCCTGTACCCCATGCTGAAGGCGTTTGAGGACGGAGGCTTTCAGGGTCGTGGTCCCAATGGCCAGACCTACGATTGGAAGGATTGGAACGGCGGCCCGCACGGCTACGAAGGACTCCTCGTTGACGGCTATCTCACGTTGCTGGCAGCCACACCGCGGGCTGGCACGCACTGACGCTCCCCTCTTGAAAAACGCGGCACGTTGTGGTGAGCGAAGACTATATTGTGCCTTTCAATTCGAGGACCGTCACGGAGTGAGCCGGGAAGCGGTACGATCCCTCGGTTCCAGTAAAAGTCCATGACTTTTCTTGAATGTTGACGTTCTCGGAACTGCCGAATGGGTTCGCGGCATTCTTGTCCTTACCATTGATCTCGAAGACACGGGCGGGCGATGAAGCGCCGGGGGTCCATCCCTTGACGCGGATCTTCGTGTCGACCGGGTGATCCTCGCTGCGATTGACCACGGCGATGTAGAGCGTGCGCTTGTCTTCGCTCAACGTCGCGACGGCATCAAGCGCGGGCAGTTTGGCATCGAAATCTGTTGGGGACGACTGCGCTGATGTGGCGAGTACCGTCTTGCCGGTATGTTGACGGTAGAGAAGGCAGGCGAAGTATTCCGGCGTGAGCTTAATTAAGTGAGGTCTGGTTCACCTCGATGATTCCCTGAACGTTGACCAGCGATTCGATCTCGCCGATTGTGACCTGGCTGGAGTGCCTGAATAGCGAGTGGTAGACGCCTGCAATATAGAGGGCGTTGCCGAGTCGGAAATCGGCATCCCCTTTTTCGGTCAGCCACCACGCTTGAAACTCGGTAACGGCGAGAAACGGTCGGTCGGTTGGGAGATAAGTGCCTGCACTAGCGATCACCTCCTCCAGTTGTTTGGTGAAGTCTTGCGGCTCCGCCACCACATGGCGGTAGAAGTGGTCCAGGTCCATGTATTTCGTATCGAAGTCGTCGATGCGCTGTCCCTCGCCGGTGTAAATTGAGATGGCCATCAGGTCGGCGTCGGGGACTAAGGCCAGCAGATCGTGGTTCCACTTGAGGGGCCCTGGCCCGGCGCCGCTCACCATCATGCGCACGGAGGGATCCGCCTGCCGCATCAGCTTCCTGAATCCCTGGAAACGACTGGCATACCGATTCACGTCATTGCGGCCGATGTAACGGTCGGAGCAAAGCTGCTGAACCTCATTGCCCACGGCCCACAACTTGATCCCGTAAGGGTTAGGGTGGCCGTTCTGGGCACGCAGCTTACCCATTGGGCTTGCGGTGGATCCGTTGGTGTATTCCACCCATTGAGCAGCCTCATCGGCTGATCCGGTCAGGACGTTCGCAGTCATGTGCGGCGTGAAACCAGTGGCTTCGGCTAACTCCATGAACTCGTCGGTTCCGAAATCGTTCGGCTCCCACTCGTTCCACATCATGGACCAACGCTCAGGCCGCCGGTCGCGATCTCCTACACCATCCTTCCAGTGATAGGTGTCCGCGAAACAGCCCCCAGGGTATCGGACAATGGAACACTTTCAGGGGCTTGATCGCATCCACCACGTCGGCTCGGATGCCTTGGAGATTATCGGCAGGCATCAACGAAGCAGAATCGATCCAGAAGATACCGTTCCCTTTGACCAGGATGCGAACCCGGCCTTCGACTGTGTCTTCGGGAGCAGTGAAGGAGGCCGTGTACTTCGCCCAGGAGTCGGCCAGCGGCGAGAACTCGGCGCTCGCGTAGGGGCCCGTCCCCAGGCTGCTGAACTCCACGGAGGCAGTGCCCGTTCCCCCGCGTTTCAGATACACGTAGAAGTTATATCGGCGGCCTTTGCTGAAGTGAAGGCTGACCTGGTAGATACTGGCGTGATTTGAACCGTCGCCGAATACTTCAATCGCCTGGGACGCGCCGCCGCCATAATACTCGGTCGTGTCGATGCGATAACGATCGTTGATGCCACGGCCGTCTACCAGTTCTTCATATCTGTTCGCAACGCGTTCTTCAGGAACCCAGCCATTCGCGACGCCATCTCTGTCAAGGTCGCCCTCCTCGAACTTGCGGTCGCGAAGCATCTCAGCCCACAGGCCGCCGGCGTGCAGTCCATGCTCGTGATTGATGTTCTGCTCACCACCGCTGAAAGTGCCGTGTTCGTACTCCAGGTTCTGTCCAAAGAGGTTGTCCGAGACGGTGCCGATGGGTCTCGCTGCATCGACAGCGATGCTGGCTGTGTTGTCGCTTGCACCCGAGCCGGGAATCACAAATGTAACCGTGACGCCGAAGATCATCGCGGCCGTCGCAGGCAACCACCAACCGAACCTTCTCATCTGACGCTCCATGGATGTTCCTTCCCCAACGTGGCATCGTGCCGTCTCAAACTATCAGAAAAAGAAATCTCCAGGAAAGTAAGATACCTCGCAATGACGTATAAACCGGATTGAAGTACACGACAGTTGGATATATACTCGATCCCGCCAGGAATCCAGAGTGGACAGCCTGGGGAGGTATCCAATGAGTAAACAGGACAAGGAGAAGGCACTCTCGGCTCCAGTTCGAGATGCCGTTAAAACGGTGGTCGCGCAGGACAAGACCCCGCGGTCCGCAGTCCGCAGCACAGCCATGGGCGCTTGTGAAGACTGTCGCGCGACAACGGCCTTTCAGGCGTGGCACAGCGTCGATCTGACGCCTTCCTTTAATGTGGAGGTGAGCTTCGCCGATTGGAAGATTGTCCCCAAAGGCAAGCGGGCCGTCATCGAATTGGTGACAGCTCAGATCATCGTGCCATCCGGGGAATGGGCGCGTCTGAGGATGTACACCTCGTTGGGCAGCGTCCCATCGAACCTCGATCTGTTCCTGACGTTTCAAGGGAACGTTGAGGGCAATGCGGTGTACGATGCCACGCACTCCCTTCGCGCATATACAGACAATTTGATCGACTTCGACATAAACCGCGACAACGCCACCACCACAGGTTCCGCGCTGATCTGCATTTCCGGCTATATCGTGGGATAGCGAACGGTGGCCGCATTCGGCTAATGCCGGGCAGGTGCGGGATAGTTCTGCGTCGGCATTGGTACGTTCGGCCCGCTCACTTAATGTTGGGACTAAGCAGCTCATCGCAAGAAAACACAAGAGCCTGCGTCAAAACTCCACCACACAGATCTCAGCATGAAGCGCCGGAGTGCACACCCTCAATGATGAAAACGGTTGCGGCATTTTCGTCCGAACGGCGCGCTCCTCAGCTCATCGGGGACACCCCGGCCTGATGTCATGCCCACTTCCAGCGTCTCAAAGCGACGGCGGAGCGCCAGCTCGCCGGGCGCGCTGTAGGCGTGTCCCCAAACGCGACAAAGCTCGTCAACCGCGGGGTTCCTAAGGCCTCCCAAGCAAGTATTTTCAGAGCAACCGCGCGCGTCAGCAAGCGGACTTACCTTATTGAGCAACGTCCTCAACTCCAAACGGCCCGTAGTGATACTGTGGCTGCGAAGGCGCGGCTAAGGTTCGCTTCCGCCAATCTTCAGCGCCTTCCCGCGAGGAAGATGATGACTGACAGAAGGACCACCAACCGCCCCTCCAGTACGCTGATTGCCGCCGGCGTCATGCTCTTGCTGGGGGCCGCCGCGAACCCGCAGAGCGCCACGCCGCAGAGCACCAGCGATGCTCTGAAGAGCGGGTTTGAGAATCCGCCCGAGGCCGCACGCCCGCGCGTCTGGTGGCACTGGATGAATGGCAACATCACCCAAGAAGGAATCAAACTGGACCTCGAGTGGATGCACCGCGTCGGAATCGCCGGTTTCCAGAACTTTGATGCCGCGCTCTCGACGGCCCAGGTGGTTGATCATCGCCTCGCCTATATGACGCCGGAGTGGAAGGAGGCTTTCAAATACGCCACTACCCTGGCCGAACAACTGAATCTCGAAGAGGCCATTGCCGGCTCGCCCGGCTGGAGCGAAACCGGTGGTCCCTGGGTGCCTCCCTCGCAGGGCATGAAGAAGTACGTGTGGAGTGAGACCGCGATCGACGGCGGACCATACAAAGGGGTCCTTGCAAAACCGCCCTCGAACACCGGCGCCTTTCAGAGCCTCAGCATCCACGACGCGATGCCCGGGCCGGACGGCGCCAAGGTTCCTCAGTTCTACGCCGATGCAGGCGTGATCGCATACCGCCGCGCCGCGAGTGATGTGTCCCTCGAATCGCTGCACCCCCAAGTGACCGCCAGCGCCGGCGCACCGGACGCGGCTATCCTCAGCGATGGCGACCTCACCAAGACCACCAAACTCCCCATCCCGAAGCCGGGCGAGAGCGCCTGGATTCAATGGGAGTTCAGTACGCCCCAGACCATGCGTTCCATCACCAGCGTCATGACTGAATTTGATGGGTTCGCCGCTATGCTGACCGGGGTCACCAATCCCGATAAATCACTCGAAGCGAGTGATGACGGGCAGAATTTCCGGACGGTAGCGAAGCTTCCCGATGGCGGCGCACCGGAGCATACCCTATCGTTTCCTCCCGTCACGGCGAAGTTCTTCCGCGTCGCGTTTCTTCGCACGCCCCCGGGCCCTCGGCCAGCCTGGATGGGCGACATCGATCCAGCGTCATTCGGCATGAAAGCGCCCCCGCCTCCCACCGACTATGAGATTGCCGAGCTGGCGCTGCGTCCGGGAGCGCGCGTGAACCGGTTTGAAGAGAAGGCCGCCTTCGTGCCCGTCCCGGACCTCTATCCCTTCGCAACGCCGCCATTCCCCGCGACCGATGCCGTGTCGAAGTCCGATGTGGTCGACCTGACTTCAAAGCTGCGCCCCGACGGAACACTCGACTGGACACCCCCACCCGGGAAGTGGGTCGTCATCCACTTCGGCTATTCGTTGCTCGGCATCACCAACCATCCGGCCACCGTCGAGGGCACTGGCCTGGAAGTCGACAAGCTGAATCGCGGCTTTGTGAAGAACTACATGAACGGCTACCTCGATAGTTACGAGAAGACGGTGGGTGCCGAAAACATGGGCAAGCGCGGCATCCGCTACGTCATAACCGATAGCTGGGAGGCCGGGTCGCAGAACTGGACCGACGACATGCTGGCCCAATTCAAGCACCGCCGTGGCTACGATCCAACCCCGTGGCTGCCGGTCCTCACCGGACAAGTCGTCGAAAGTTCCGAAGCCAGCGATCGCTTCCTGTGGGACTTCCGCAAGACCATCGCCGACTTGATCGCCGACGAACATTACGGCCAGGTGCAAGCGTCCATCAAAGCGCGCGGCATGGGCCATTACGGGGAATCGCATGAAGGTGGGCGCGCGTTTGTGGGCGACGGCATGGAAGTGAAGAAGCTCGACGACATTCCGATGAGCGCAATGTGGACCCAGACGCCGGGCGTGAACAAAGAGCAGTACGGCTACAACGCCGACGATCGGGAATCCGCATCGGTCGCGCATATATATGGTCAGAATCTGGCGGCGGCGGAATCTCTCACCGCTTCGGCAGCGCCCTGGGCATGGTCGCCCGCGACCCTCAAGCCCACTGCCGATCAGGAACTGTTGAACGGCATCAACCGAATCGTGATTCACGAGTCGGCGCACCAACCGCTGGTGGGCAAAGCGCCCGGCCTGACCTTGGGACCCTTTGGGCAATGGTTCAACCGCAATGAAACCTGGGCCGAACAGGCTGGCCCATGGGTCGATTACCTGGCGCGCAGCAGCTATCTGCTGCAGCAGGGGCGCTTCGCCGCGGATGTCATCTACTTCTACGGGGAAGACTCCAACCTCACCGCCATCTTCGGCGGAAAGTCGCCGGACGTGCCGCCTGGCTTTGGTTTCGACTACGTCAACGCCGACGCCCTTATCCATGAGATGCGCGTAGCCGACACCAAAATCACAACTAAGTCCGGCATGACCTATCGTCTTCTTGTCCTCGATCCCTACAGCAAGCACATGTCCCTGCCCGTGCTGAGCGCGCTTCACAAACTCGTGCAACAAGGCGCCGTCGTTGCTGGCGGCAAGCCCGTGGATGATCCAAGTCTGGCCGATGACCAGGCCGAGTTCCTCAAGCTGAACGACCAGCTTTTCGGCGATGGCTCGGGCGCGCACAAAGTTGGCAAAGGCACGGTGTACGCGGGGCAGACCGCCGAGCAGGCGCTCAAGGCGATGAATGTCGCTCCGGATTTTGATTACACCAAGCCGAACAGTGACACGCGCATTCTGTTTGTTCATCGCAAGCTAGCCGACGCCGACATCTACTTTGTAGACAATCGTAACCCTCGCGACGAGACCGTCGACGCCACCTTCCGCGTAACGGGCAAAGCCCCGGAACTCTGGCACGCCGAAACCGGCAAAACCGAGCCCGCTTCCTATCAAATCGCCGACGGCAGCACCACAGTGCCTCTGCACCTGGAGCCGTGGGGCGCAGTGTTCGTGGTATTCCAGCAACCAACCAACACGCCCTCCCGCACCTTGCCCAAGCCTGTAGAAACCCAACTAGCGACGCTCGACGGCCCGTGGAGCGTAACCTTCCAACGAGGCCGCGGCGCCCCCGCGTCGATAACGCTCGACCAGCTCTCGTCCTGGAGCGATAACTCCAACCCAGGCGTGAAGTATTTCTCGGGCACTGGCACTTACACAAAGACGATCCAAGCTCCCCCAGATTGGTTCGCCAAGGATGCTCGGTTATGGCTCGACTTAGGCGACGTCAAGAACCTGGCCGAAGTAACAGTAAACGGCAAGCCGCTCGGTATCGTATGGCACGCACCCTATCGCGTAGACGCAACCAGCGCGCTGAAGCCAGGCCCAAACCAAGTAACCATCAAAGTCACCAACGCCTGGGTCAACCGCCTCATCGGCGACCAACAACCCGACGCGACGACGAAGTACACGTTCACGGACGTGAAGCCATACAAGGCAACCTCACCATTGTTGCCGTCCGGGCTGCTCCGGCCGTTGCAGATTTATTCGGTGAGAGAGTGAGCC
>JBAUOG010000839.1:0-1903 GCA_049579625.1 Bryobacteraceae bacterium | reverse complement strand
GACTTTGACTCTACGTTTATCAATGCTTAATCGCCGCGTTCTATCCAACTTGCATTCTTCTTCGAACTTCATCTCGATTTTGACGTAACGGCGGCACACCTAGCTACCCCAACGGCGCTTGAATCTTCACGACCGACGCGGCCGGAATGGTGACTCGCAGCGTGTCGCCTGAAGCCGTTACGGCCAGAGCCTGCGGCTTTACCGCGTTGGGAGTGGTGAAGTCGTTGTGTGCGTGAATGTCGGGTCCGGTCAGCGCGACGGCTCGTGCTTGGCTCGCGCTTGCCCCGCGCAGCTGAATGGTAGTTTCCAGCGCATCGGTCAGGTGATTGTTCACGCCGGTCAGCGTCAGCGTGCCATTCAACACGGAGGCTGAGCCGGCCAGGCGAACCACGTGCTGCGATTTCCCTTCGTATTGATAGGGGATCCGCGGCGCTGAAAATTCCGTGCGTACGGCCTGCCCGTTGCGATGGTCCATGTACATGGCGAAGACGTGATAGGTCGGCGTCACGCAGAAGTTATCGCCGCTCGCCAGGAACAGGGTCTGAATGCAGTTCACCAACTGCGCCACGTTCGCCATCGCCACCTTGTCCACGTTCCGCTGGAACGTATCAAGCGTTAAACCGGCAACCAGCGCGTCACGCATGGTTTGGACACTGCCGAATAAATGATTCGGCGCAACGGCCGTAGTGTCCTTGTGCCACGTGCCCCACTCGTCCACCACCAGCTTCACTTTGTGTTCCTTATCAATTTCGCCCATGATGTCCCAGGTCTGCCGGATCAGCGAGTCCATGCGGTCCGCCTGATTCAGCAGCTGATAGGCATCATCCGAGCTGAAGTTGAGCGAGTCGCCGCTCCCGGTAGTCATGCAGTAATAGTGGAGCGCCCAGCCCCAGATCCGGTTGAAGAGGCCGGGGGATTTGGCTGCGATGGCGTGGAAGAAGTCATGCGTCCATTTGGGGTCGCCGGCATTGGGGCCCGACGCGATGAATGACAGCGGGTTTCCAAACAGTGGCACCCAGGCGATGAACTTCCGGAACTCCACCGAGTACTCCTCGGCGGTCATGTCGCCGCCGCAGCCCCAGCTCTCGTTGCCGACGCCCCAAAAGCGAACGTCGAATGGCTCGGGTGAGCCGTTAGCAGCGCGCGCTTTTGCCAGCGTGGTCACGCCGGGCGGCGAGTTGCAATACTCCACCCATTGATAGAAGTCCCGCGCAGGAAGGCTTCTTATATTCGCTGCCAGATACGGTTGACAGTTCACCAGGCGGCAGAATTCTATGAACTCGTTCGTCCCGAACTGGTTCGGATCGTTACGCGATGGGCTGGTTTGGGGGACGTTCTGCAAGCGGCCGGCGTTGGCCCAGAAGTTGTTGCGGGTCGGCCGCTGGGCTTCCGGCCCAATACCATCGCGCCAATCGTAGCTATCGGCGAAACAGCCGCCCGGCCAGCGAACCACAGTTCCGCCAATCGGTTTCAAGGCATCGACCAAGGCTTTGCGAATTCCGTGAATATTCGCGACCCTCGAATCGGGACCGACCCAAACGCCATCGTAAACGACACCGCCCAGATGCTCGACGAACTGGCCGTAAAGCAACGGGCTCACCGTTCCTATCGTTTCACTGGTGAACACCTCGATCTCGGCGTCCGCGGCACGAGCGAGACGCGGCAGGGCGAGCGCCGCTGGAATGGAGGCGAGAAATGCCCGGCGGTCAATTGGTTGCATATGCAAACTCCTCGGTGGGACTCTCTGAAGTTGCTGTGAACAGGCGCTGTAAACGCTTGCAGTACTCCACAGATCCTATCACTCTCGTGCAGCAATACTAGGCCGGAGCTTGTCGTAGCCGTACGGCTGTTTTCCCGGCCGTTTGCCTCTGGCAAGTCGAAAAGTCAGGTTATGAAGCACTGG
>JBAUOG010000838.1:0-2308 GCA_049579625.1 Bryobacteraceae bacterium | reverse complement strand
ACTAGGAGCTCGACGATTCCGGCCAGACGTAGGAGCAGTCTGGATACGGAGCCATGTGCCTGTCTCGTCGAAGTGCTATTCTGCGGCCCGTTCCGACGCGGACGAATTCGATCTTCAATGACGCCGCTATGCGATAGTCGGGGCATTCCTGAACGAACCATTTCTGCGCATCCACCACGTTAACTTCTTCCGCTCAGGCTGCACCCACCGTCGTATGCGTCTTACTTCTGGTTCTGGGCTGCCCGCCCGACAGGCAGCCGGTCGCTTTGGGCGGTGTTGTCAGTGGAGCGCGGGATCTCTCCGATCCTGCGAAGAAGCGGGGCGGTGGTCAGGCCTTGCACAAAAATGGAGAAGGCAACGACGGCGAAGCTGATGGTAATGATTTCCTCGCGCTGCGGCACCGCAGGGGGAAGTCCAAGAGCGAGAGCCAGCGCCAACGCTCCGCGCAAGCCGCCCCAGAACAGGACGTGCTGACGTTTCATCGTTACGCGAAGGGAAGAGCGTGAAAAGAACAGGCAACAGGGATAGATGGCTGCCGCCCGGCCCAGAGTTACCAGCACAATCGCCGTTCCTGCCGAAAGCCATATTGTCACGAAGTTTTGATGAGCTTCGTGCATTCCGATCAGGAGGAACACCAGCGAGTTCGCAACAAAGGCAGCGTATTCCCAGAAGGCCTGGACGGCTTCTTTCCCCCGCACGGAGATCGCATTAAACGACTTGAAATTGCCCATGACAAGTCCCGCGGTAATGGTCGCCAAGACCCCGGACAGGCCGAAATGGTCCGCGAGGAGGAACATAAGCTGCGACGGTGGTGAACGTGATTTCAACGAGATGATCGGTCGCCTGCCCGGCGATCAGCAGAGCGCCAAGAGCGACAGCTCCGCCGCAGAGAATACCGCCCCCGATTGTTCTGAAAAGCGTTGTGGTGATTTCAAAGGGGCTGAGCGGATGAGCTGAAGCCAGGGCGACAACAACGCCGAAGGCAACCGCGGCGGTGCCATCGTTTAAAAGACTCTCCGCCTCGATGAGCACCAGCAAACGGCCCTGGACTCTTGCTTCCTTGAAAGTCGAGATGACGGCAACCGGGTCGGTCGCGGCAATGAGAGCCCCGAACACCAGTGCGCCGAGCCATTGCCAGTGCGCCAAATAATGCATGCCGGTCGCGGTAACGCACGCCGAAAGCAGAACGCCGAGAGTCGCCAGCAAGATGATGACCGGAAAGTCCCGGCGCAACTGATTCCAATGAATGTAGAGCGCGGCTTCGAAAAGGAGAGGAGGGAGCAGAGCGGTGAAGATAAGGTCCTTGGTAAGGCTGACCTTCGGCGCGAAAGGTACGAATGCGAGAATGATACCCGCCGCAACCAGGCCGACACTGTAAGGGAGGCGAAGTCGCCGGGTCAGCATCGCGACAACCGCGGCGATTAAGAGCAGAAGCGCCGCAGTTTGAACATGGATTTCCATTCGCTTGTGTGCTACTGCCCGGCAGCGTTAAGCCGCCTTATGCTTCAAGAACTAAAGTAACGCGCCGATGACGTAGGCTTTGACGTCACGCATCGGCTTGGCAGCGTGCATACTGTAAATGGTGACGAACTCCGACGAGAAAGTTGCTACCAATGCCAGGAGACGACGCCTCGAAACGTGGCTTGGCATTCACCCAAGCAGCAAGGCGCAGGTCTATAAACAGGTTTCCAGCGCTGCCGCCATCGACAGCCTAAGCTACTGGCTCGAAGTGTTTTTTTCCACCGGCATAGCCACGTTTGGATTGGTGGAGAGCAGCCCGGCGGTTATTATCGGCGCCATGCTTATTTCTCCGTTGATGGGTCCCATTATGGGGACCGGGCTGGCGCTGGCTGCGGGCGATCTTTATCTGGGACTCAAAGCCGTTCTCAACCTACTTGCCAGCGTCGCAGTCTCCGTCGCATTTTCGGGATTCCTGGTGTGGCTGCTGCCGTTTCATTCGGCCACAACTGAGATTATCGCCCGCACACGTCCCAACCTTCTCGACTTGGGGATCGCGTTGCTGTCTGGCCTGGCTGGCTCTGTTGTCGTGTGTCGAGGAGGGGGTAACGGCGTCACTGCCTTGCCTGGAGTCGCAATCGCCGTAGCTTTAATGCCTCCCCTCTGCGTCGTTGGTTTCGGTTTAGGCAGTGGCCTCAACTTGGAAATCATGAGCGGAGCGGGTCTTCTCTTCCTGACAAACTTGGTCGCCATAGTCGCGAGCGCCTTCCTTGTTTTCCTCCTCATTGGACTGAACACGGAGCAGGTACGAAATGTCATAGCCACCTCACAAAAAGACGACCCTCTGGCC
>JBAUOG010000837.1:0-3678 GCA_049579625.1 Bryobacteraceae bacterium | reverse complement strand
CAGCACTACGTTCAAACCCGGCAATGAAGTCTTGGCCGCCTAGCGGGAGACCCCGTTGAGTGGCTTGGCGGACCACGTCGAATTCCCGTTCTCCAGCCGCATGGGCCAAGGCACTTTGCCATCGCTCCTGCGTCCACACCCGTTCCCATTCCGTCATGGACAGTACCGGTGGTGCCGCTTGTAGCCCGCAATGAACCGCAGCGGACGACCATGGGCTTTGCTCGGCCCGCGGCGACAAGATCGGCGCGCACAGGATTCAGTTCGATATAGCGGAGAACTGTCCGGGAAATAGGGACGTTTAGTCCGATGGCGTACCACCTGCGGAATACAAGGGCACCGGCGCAGTGGCAGAAACAAGACGCGGTCGGCCCGACGCATCGCGTCACCGGAAAGACTGCAGTCGGCTAGCTGGAGCGCGGAGCCTATAAGGTACTAGTACTTTTATGACTGCAGCGCCCCTTGCAAGTTTCGCATTTAAATCGCAATCAGCTTTAGATGTCAACTATCCTATTAGAATTGCAGGAGGAGAAGTGAAGAAAAGCTACTATGCGATAGGCTTGGCCGCCGCACTTGCGATTGCGCCGGCGGCGCTTGCAGACGGATTTCAGTTTTCGTTTAATGGAAATGGTATCAGCAGTTCCGGTACTTTATGGGTCTCGCCGAGTTCGACTCCGGGCATTGATCAAATTACCGGCATCACAGGAACATTTTCGGATACGAACGTAGGCGTCTCAGGCGCAATAAGCGGGCTGTATCAGCCGGTCTCGTATGTGAGCAACACTCTGGCTACTCCCGGTGTTGCGTTTACAACCGGCGGTTTATCTTACGACGATCTGTTCTACCCAGCGGGAAATTCGCCCGCGATCTGTTATGACCTCATTGGTGGTGTCCCTACGCTAACCTATCCATTCTCCGGCGGCCAGTTCGACATCTTTGGCGTCGCATTTACTATCGCCGGACCGGGAGGTTACGTTGGTGAACTTTGGAGCAACGGCGACGTTGGCAACGGGCCAATTATCTACGCAGCCGGGCTTGCCAATGCAACAAGCCTGGTTGACGATCCGAATAACGGTCCCAACTCGACCATTCCGCCGGGAGAATTTGGCTCTGTGACGACGAGTGCCGTACCGGAGCCCGATTCGCTGCTTTTGCTTGGAATCGGGATGACCGGCATGGTTGCACTTTGTATTCGGAAGCGTAAGCGGCCCGAGCGGTCCCGAATATGATAGTTGAATCAACGGGTTCGTAAAGCTCTTTCGGGCGCCGCTTCACATGCGTTCCCAACGCGCTGAAGTTAGAGCGCCGAAAACACCTCAAGCCGTTCAGTTTGCGAGGCTTCAGCCGTCTCGGCAACTGATGAGCTGATTTGTGTCCCCAAGCACCGGAGGGGAAATAGGGACGTATAGTCTGATGTCGTACCACCTGCGGAATACAGGGGCACCGGAGCAGCGGCAGACACAAGACGTGGTCGGCCCGACCCATCGCGTCGCCGCCCGTATCTCGTTCGAGCCTGAGTTTGTCGCACGTCTTGAGGAGCAACTGGGTCGTCCATTGTCGCCGCGCCAGAGTCGGCGAACGCCTTACCTGTTGGCACAGTCGGTCACGAAAAGCCACCTCGTGCCATATCTCTCCGTCCCCGAAGTTTCCGAAGTTTCGTCCCCGAAGTTTCCCCGAAGTTTCCGTACCGAAATTCCATCCACGCCGTAGGCGTGCGGGTTGCTTTTTCGTCATCCGCGAGCCCCTGGTGAGAGGAGGGCTACGGGAAACATCAATGACCTGGAAGGCCCGAGTACAGAAGGGTCAACGTTTCTTGCGGTACATCTGTTCGATGATACGGCGCAGTTTTGGGTTGTTCACTTGGGATAGGGCGGCCATCCGGCATACGAACGCGGATGGTGCGATGCACGCGACCACTCCGCGCCGAAGCGGGCGCCGCTGAAGGACCTGGAGCTTGTGGCGGCTGCACAAGCTTACGGATGTGGCACGGCTGACAACTTGCAGGCCCTCGCCGTCATTAAGGCGCTTGACGCTATCGGTGCATTCGGCTTGTCCACGCTGACGGAGAACAAGCGGTCTATGCCGCCGATGAAGCGCACCACGCGCGTGAAGGCGACGAGATATCGAAGATGGAAGCAGCCCTCATTGCCTCCAGCCTCCGGTTTAGGGAGGAAGATGACACATCACTTCTCCCGAATCCTGAGAAGACCAATCAATCCCACTATGCCGACTCCTAGGCACGCGCCGCAGCCCATAAGCCCCACGATGTCTGCGCCGTGTAGCATTTGGATGCGCGGCTGGCCGAGAGACCGAAAGAGAAACATCAATCCCATCAGCAAGACCGCCAGACCTGCGAATCGGCTCCGTGTTTGCATGCGACCTCCTCGGGGCAGTAGTCAAGCCCGGAGTTATATTGTGACAGGACGAAGCCGAAGGCCGAGGGGGACAGAATCAACGGGTTCGTAAAACTCTTTCAGTCTTTACTTCACTTGAGATTCCGATGCGCCGAATTTAGAGCGCCGAAAACACCTCAAGCAGTTCAACCAGTGAGGTTTCGGCCATGGCGGCAACTGACAAGCTGATTGGCGTCCCCAAGGGGATTCGAACCCCTGTTATCGCCGTGAAAGGGCGGTGTCCTAGGCCGGGCTAGACGATGGGGACGCTACGGCGGGAAGCGGAGAAGCCGCTCCCTCTACTTTAACGTCGCGCAGAGTCATGAGTCAACCGAAGGCGGCGCTGCCTTGTCCAGTCCCATGTCTCGGGCAACTAAGCCGCCCCGTCAGTCACAAACTCAAAAAATAAATATTTTCGCGCGAAACCCTTTCACCGCAGCCCGTTGCGGCAATCGACGCTCTGCGCCCGTACGCAGTCGAGCCTGGGGTAGGGCGCATACTCATAACGAGAGCGGCTCCTCCGTTCGACTTCCATAAGAGGGATATAAACATGAGCAACTTATCTTCAGACGTCCCGAAGACCCCGGGCGTCATCACAAATCCGGAACTCCCGGTGCGGCCTGACTCCGCCCGGAAGGAAACAGACTCGGTGCCGCGCGAGCAATCCGCGCCTCCCGAACCAACCAAACAGAATGAACCCGAGCCAGCCAATGAGAAGGCGGAGAAAAACGATAACCCGGAAGTCGACGCCAGAACCAGGGCCAATCGAGAAAACTCGCTCAAGAGCACCGGCGCCAGGACTCCCGAAGGCCGTGCGGCCTCCTCGCGGAACGCCGTCAAGCACGGTCTCTTCGCTGCGGACATCACCCAGTATTTTCGGAATGACGATGAATCCCAACGCTACCAGCGCTTCGTCGACGGCCTCGTCAAAGACCTCGATCCAGTTGGGGATCTCGAAAACGTCCTGGCCCGTCGCGCCGCCGACATCCAGTTCCGGCTCGAGATGCTCCGCACGGCGGAATACAAGATCTACGCTGGCAACACCGGCCTCATGAACGACACCATGGAGGAGCTGCTCAACCGAAGCGGCAACCCGATGGGCCTGGCTTCGCTCTACGATTCGCGCTTTCAGCGCGCCTTTTCCAAAACGATGGAGGATTTGCGCCGCGCCCAACAGTCCCGCCGCGATAAAGAACTGCATGCACTTGAGCAGCTAAAGGGCATTGCCCTTGCGCACATACAACAAGACACCACCTTCGATCCGGCCAAATTTGGCTTCGTTATTTCA
>JBAUOG010000836.1:0-8536 GCA_049579625.1 Bryobacteraceae bacterium | reverse complement strand
GGGTGTCAAAATCTCCGACACCACATTCGACTCTCTCAATCTCGCCCGCCACGCATTCCACGGTGACTGGAACTACACGATATCGCCCGCGCCAAACTGAAGCGTTTATTTATGCACATGACCTTAGCAGGCCTGCAAGATCGACGAGGACGAGTCCGGCGCGGCTATTTCCCTCCACGAGCATCGCCTGCCCAGCCGCTATCAACTGGGCTCTCTGCGCATCGGTGGCGGCACTTGCGTATTGGCCGCTGAGGGCGAGCATGGAAAAGCTCCTATTGTCGGCGAAGTAGATCGCAATCCCCATGAAGAAAAGGACGGCACCGAATGCCGCGAAGGCTTCATCGCCTCTTTTGAGAACGCCGTAGAGGGCGACAAACGTCGGGGCCAACAGTGCCGCCCCAGCGAGGTTCAAGAGACCAAGGTTCCGAAGTCCCAGAAACCAGTTGTTGTGAAAGAGTGCAAACCAGTCGGCCACGGTGACAATCCCGTGCAGGCTTCCCACTCCGGTTCCTGGGAGGAACGTGATGCCGATTTCTGCAAGAGCGACTGCTAACGCGATCAGGGCCGTCGTCCCTCCAATCTGGCAGAAAGCTCTCCAGGATGGCTCTGCCGTCTCTGGGTCGAAAACTTGCTGCGGTTCCGATTGGGGCACTCGTTCTTCCCCTCCTACGCGGCGGATCTGTTGGTTCCGGCCATTGCGGCATCCCCGCCGGCTTCACTATATACCGCGCTTTAATCCGTATTGAGGCGTTCCTGATAACCCTCGAATCACGCGGGGTTCGGTGCTGGAGTCTTTACACCGTTCGGACGATCGCGCCTCAGCTTCGTATTGTCTTCAGAACAACCTAAACCTATCCGTCGAGAGCTTCTTCAGCTCGCTGATTTCTCAAGTAGAAGAACCCAATCCTCGACATCGGGCGAAGCCGGCGTGGTCCAATGCTGACCAGCGCCGGAGATGGTTACGGAAGAATTGCTAATCCATAGGCCCGAGCGCGGGTTGAACCAACGGGACCGGTAGTTGCCTTGAGGCATAGCCAATTCAGCCGAACCACCGCGCGGTAGATACACAACATACTGGCGACCCGTTTCAGCGAGCACACGCGCAGTGCTCCGACCAGACGCGGCCGAGGCAGGTTCCAGTTTCCAGTACTCGATGGACGTGAAGAAGTCGACCATGTGGGTGTAGCCCTCCAGCATGTGCATAGACGGATCGAATCCACCATTGATCCAACCGCCAGGGGTTGCAGGTGGATTGCCGTCGCCGCGATTGGCACGTTCGCCAGTTGTTTGGTAGCAGCCTGCCATCGCGATTTCCCAGGCAAGGCGGCGCCGGTTATCCGCCGAGCGCGCGGGTGGCCGGCGATTGCCGCCCCACTTCACGGGGTAGTGGTCTTCGTATCCGTACTCTTCGTTGACCTGAGGCATGGGTCGCCCTGTCGCGGCTTGCGCTTCGCGCCGCTTCAGCATGGGCCCGTAGCCACCTTCTTCGTCCCACAGTTGGAACATGGCGAAGTTCGCCCAAGGTGAGAGCATCCAGAGAAATTCGCCCCGCCCATGGCAAGAAGCCAAGTGCTTATAAGGGTCCACGGACTTGAGATACTCGCCCATGCGTTCCACCCACCAGGCGTCGCGGAAGAGGTGCCACTCATTGGTTACGTCCCACATGACGTTGGAATATGCAGCCAAACGCGAGGCAGCGTAGGCGTAGTAGCGTTTCTCGTCTTCACTGAAAGCGTTAGCTTTGCCGAAGGGGTCGGCGCCGGCGTCCTCGCCATCCAGGAAGAAGATCACCGAAACGACCACGTCATGATCGCGTGCATACTCTACGAGCCGTTCATACTTCTGCCAGAAAGCCACGTCGAATCGGGCGACGTCCCAGCCAGGCTCGTGAATGTTGCCGGGATGCGCCGCCACCCACGGACCGAATAGAAAGTGGAACTGTTGTGATGGTTGCAGCGGCTCGTACCAGCGGGATGCGTCCGCCACACGAGGTCCATTTAATGAGACTCGCAAGCGATTCACTTTCAGCTTCGCTGCACGGTCGATGATGGCGTGAATCTGGTCTTCATCCTGCCATCCCATGAGCGCATAGGTCGTCAAGCCGTTCCAGAAATAATGTTCGCCGGTGCCGGCCCAGATGAAGTGCGAGGGGTAATCGGGATCGACTCGAACGAGACCACGGCGGCGGGAAGGCGTGGCGCGAAAGAAGCCGTTCCACTCGCGCAGACCGGCGGAAGACCGGAACGCAATGTGGTAGCGGTACTCGCCGACCTTGGTGGGCAGAAAGCGAATGCGAAAGACGGAGCCATCGAGCGAGTCACAAAACCCATTCACGAGGATGACTTCGTCCCCCTCGTATCGCAAAGCCCCCGTCAGATGGGGTGTGGAGAACGGATTCTCTTTGAGTGGGGCCGCGGTGACTGTCAACTCAACGTAGTCATTCACTTCAACGGTGTCTGGCACTTTGCTCAGCACCGTTTCACCGAAGCAAGACACGCCGGCTACGAAGAGCGCCAATAGGAATCGCATTCTGAGCAATTATATGTGCGGATGAGAACCAGGACCGCCGCCTTATTCGGGACGGTCTGTGCCGAATCCATCTTCCTGTGAAGACGATCTGTATCTTCATCCTCACGCGCGGACTTGGCGCCATCGCGCATAACGGCGGCCTCGCCCGCACCAGCGCCATACCGGGCGGCTACGGTCGCTGAAGAGCCGCCAGCCGTTGCCTCGCCTGGGACCCCAAGCGGCCCTGGTCCCGCCGGCGAAAGACACGAAACTGGTGCTTGAGGCCAGGCAATGTCCATTCCATCCAGATATCGCGGGACGTCGACAGCGTGCTAGACAGCAGGCGCTCGCCCGGGCCATCGGGCGCCCAAACCGTGTCCAAGACGACTAATTGCACCGGGAGGTTTGCCAGCAATTGCTCAAGCTGCGCCCGCGTCTCAAATAAATAGCGGCGGTCTCCCATCCAGGTTGATTGCGCCAGGACCTTGGAAGAACGCAGCAGGAAGCGTCCCGGACGTGTATCGAGCTGGGCCAGCTCCGCGATGAAAGCGCCTTCGCCGCGGGCATCCGACAAGATCAAGACAGACTCAATCGGTTCGCCGCCCGCCCTGACGATTGCCTGCGCCAGCCTTCGATACCCCAGTTCTGCGTGGACCGGGGTGGAGGCCACGTTCCAGACAATGTTGACGATCGTCCCGCCGATTAGAAGCGCGGCCAGCAGCTGACGTGACACCTGCCAGGGGATCAGCGAAACCAACCAGGAGAGTCCTGCCGCCGCGAGCAAAATGAAGGCCGGCGCGGCCTCTATCTGGTGACGGTTTTCCCACACGTCGAAGAAAAACGGAAAAACGGACGCACTGATGGCCAGACCAGCAGCTGAAGCGAGCACGCCGTCGACCCGTGGCGCAAGGATGGAGCGGGCAGAACGGACCGCGCGGACGAAAGTGATGAACAGGCCGGCACATGCGAGCACCGAGATCGGCCAACCAAACTGGGGCGTCCACAACCTGGGTGGGAGCCGGAGACGCCGAGGCATGAGACCAGGCCCGCCCAGCAGTGCGACTTTCTGGTGCAGCGCGTCCGGCGCCAACAAGTACCACGGTCCTGCCACGAGCAGCACCATCATCGCGGGCGCCCAGAACCAAGGACTGCGAAGAAGCCTCCCACGTCCGGTCAACGCCACACCGATCAGGGAGACGGGCGCAAGCGCCAAGCCAGATCCCTTCGTCAACAGGGCAGAGGCGCTCCAGGCGCCGAATTGCAATATCCGAGCTGGCCGGTCCCTGTCAAGGTACTCGCCGAACGCAACCATTGCGCACAGCATGACAAGCGCCTGCGGAAGTTCGGTCATGACCTTGGAGTCGGACGCCATCAGGCCAGGCACGCCCAGGAGCGTCAAACTTCCGCACCAGGCCCCCACAGTGCTGTAGCGAGTGCGCAGAAGAGCATACGTCCATTCCGCCAGCAGCGCCGCAACGAGCGCAATCATCACCAGCACGGCGTTGCGGGTGGCCGGGAATAGGACCATCCAGAGCGCCTGGGCGACGTAGAACACAGGCGGCCAGTGTCCGAGCGACAATTTCGGATAATGCGCGTAGTAGTCGCGGGCGAAGGCAAGGGGCGATTGCCCAAACCCGTGCAGCATGTAGTCGCGAACCATCAATCCGGTGACAAAATGCCCCGGTTCATCCGGATCCATCGCCTCGGTTTGGTACGAGCCAGTGTGCAATTGCGACAGCAGGACGCAAACAAAAAACGTGGCTACGCGTAGCGCTCTGCGGCCACGATAAAGGCTTGGCATCGGGGAACCCGAAGAATAGCAGAGGTCACTCGTAGCGGAGAGCTTCTACCGGGTCAAGCCGAGCGGCTTTGTTTGCGGGCCAGATTCCAAAGAATAGACCAACGCCAACGGACACGAAGATGCCCAACGCCGCGGCCCATAACGGAACGGCAGCAGGTAACGAGGAGAAGACCAGGCGGCTGATGAGAGCGATTAACCAACCGAACGCAATGCCAACCAGTCCGCCCATGCCGGTAAGCACTGTAGCTTCGATAAGGAATTGGATCACGATGTCGGACTTCTTCGCGCCGATGGCCTTGCGCACGCCAATTTCGCGGGTGCGCTCCGTGACCGAGACCAGCATGATGTTCATCACCCCAATGCCGCCAACCAGCAACCCGATGGAACTGAGCACCACCATCACAATGAAGGTCATGGAGGTGATTTGCCGGAAGTCGCTGACCATTTGCTCGGCTGTGGAGAGCGCGAAGTTGTCGGGCTTACTGACGGCGACCTTTCGATCAATGCGAAGGATGGTACGGGTTTCATCGATGGCTGCAGGCAACTGGTTGTCGTAGGCGGTGACGACAATCGCATTCTCTTTCGCGGTCGGATACAGGCGATGCATAGTGAAGTACGGCAGCAGGATGCGCTTATCGTCACTGCCAAAGAAGGACGCCGCCGGCCGGAGCATGGTACCTACAACTTCCAGCTGGCGGCCATCCACATTGATGACTTTGCCAATCGGATCTTCGTGCGAGAAGAGTGCCTTCTCGATATCGGCGCCGATCACACAGACGGGTAAGCGGTGACGGCTCTCCTCGTCCGTCAGGAAGCGGCCTGAGTGAAGGTCGACCTGGCCTTCCCGCGCGTAGGATTCCTCGACGCCGAAAATGTTGACCTGGTAGATATCGTTCCCCTTGTATTTGGCATTGATGATGGTGCGGTCCGGGGGGAAGAGCATCGGTGACACTTCCTGGCAGGCGGGGCACTTCTCGCGCAAACTGACCGTGTCGTCGTAGGTGAGATTCTTACGCAGCCGTTCCTCCGGAGTAAGATCGTGAAACCGGAAGCCGACCGGAAATTTGAAGACAATGATCGAGTTGGGCCCGAAACTGCGAAGCACAGACGTTATGGTCGCGTCAAAGCCGGTCAGGATCGCACCCACGCCGATGATGGTACCGGTGCCGATGATCACGCCGAGAACGGTCAGAAAGGCGCGCATTTTATGGGCGCGGATCGTCTGCAGGGCAAGCGATGTGCCGTTGACAAAGGAGAGCCAGTTCATTCTATTTTTCCGCCCTCAATGCTTCGATGGGATCGAGCCGGGCTGCCTGCCTCGCGGGATAAATACCGAAGAAGAGTCCGACAACCGCCGACAGACCGACACCGATGAAAACTGAGCTCCATGGGAGGGCCATGGGGACCGGCGTGGTACTGCGAACAAGAACGGCCACAATCCAGGCGATGATGACGCCGGCAAGTCCGCCGGTGGAAGCCAGGACGGAGGACTCGACCAGAAACTGATTGAGGATATCTTGCCGCCGCGCCCCCAGCGATTTGCGGATGCCGATCTCATGGGTGCGTTCGGTGACGCTCGCGAGCATGATGTTCATGATGACCACGCCGCCTACCACGAGAAACACTGAGACGATGCCTACCGCCATTCCGGCGATGGTTGAGGTGAGCCGATTCCACAGACCCATGATGGAATCGGAACCGAAGATCATAAACGTATCGTCCTGCCCGGGGCGAATGTGGCGATAGGCGCGGAGCAACATCCGAACCTCATCCTCGGCTTCCATCAGACGGGTCTGATTGATGGCCTTCGCGACTAGCTCGAGCCCGTTTCGCGCACCATAGGTTTTGAAGTAGCTCTCCACCGGAATCATGACGAAATTGTCTTGCGATTGGCCGAAAACGCTTCCCAACTCTTTCGCAACGCCGACGACTTCGAAAGGATTGCCCTCGATTTCAACGGTCTTGCCGATGGGGTCGCGGTCGGGAAAGAAACGATCCTTGATGTCGTTTCCGATGAAGGCGACTGGCGCGTGCCGGCGGACTTCATCCTCGGTAATGGCACGGCCGGCGGCAACCTGAATATTCTGGATCTCCGGAATGTTGGCACTGATGCCGTCTATTTCCACACTTTCCACCGATTTACCGTTGTGCGAGACACGGGTCTCCCGGGAGGCCATCATACCGATGCCCTTCAGCAGCGTGGCTCGCTCATTGATGAAATCGTATTCCTCCGGTTTGATCTGCGGGTTGCGCTTCTGCAGTTCGAGGAATCTCTTTGGATTCCAATCGCCGATGAATGCCATACGAACCACGCGGAAGCCGTCGGCGCCCATGTCAGAAACCTTGTCGGCGATATAGAGGTTCATGCCGTTGATGAGGGCGGTGACGGCGATCAGGGTGGTCGTGGCCAGGATAATGCCAAGGAGGGTCAGAAAGCTGCGCAGCTTGTTCTTGCTCAGGGATTCAAAAGCAATCCGCGCTGCTTCGAGGAATGAAGCGCTGGGCCGAAATTTCTTGCGTTTCTTAGCGAAGGTCATAGCCTCCTCTACTCAGACGTAAAGGTGACGGTGTTTGTTCCGTAACGGCCTTCATTTTGTGGTGTTTGGCGAGCCAGCAGACGCTCGGCCCACGCAAGAACCATGTCATCCAGCCAGAAGCGCGGTTTCCGTCGTGAGAGGAATCCGAGGTGGCCTCCGCGGGGGACAGCCAGCAGTTCGAGAAAAGGGTTGGTTCGAAAGGCCTCGTTCTGGTAGACCGAGAACGGAATTAGGGGATCGTCCTTGGCCTGGATGACGAGAGTAGGCACGCGGATCCCGGCGAGGAAGTTCTGGGCGGATTGTGTCCGATAGTAATTGGCCGCGCCGCCAAAACCAAAGAGTGGACCTGTAAAACGATCGTCAAATTCCCAGATGCTGTTGACTTCGTCGATCCCTGACACGGGATAAAGCGCGGGAGATACCTTGTTCTTGCGGACAACACGCGCTTTCAAGCGAGTGAGAAATCGATGGGCGTAGAGGTAATTTGCGCGACGGTCTAGGGTGCGAACACAGGCTGCCAGATCAATGGGCGTGGAGATGGCACAGGCGGCCGTCAGAGGGGCTTCGGTGCCCAATTCGCCTGCGAGCTTCAACGTCACGTTGCCTCCGAGCGAGAAGCCGACCAGCACGAGGATACCGTCAAAACGCTGGCGAATGTTTTCAAGAATGAGTTTTGTATCGGACGTCAGGCCGGAGTGGTACATCGTGTCGGAGAGATGCTCGGTGCCGCCGCAGCTGCGGAGATTCGCGCGATGAACGCCGAAACCTCGCTCAAGGGCCGCTTGGGCCATGCTTCTGATGTATCCGGCGTCGGCCGAACCCTCCAAACCGTGGACGAAAACGATCTGGCCGCGCGGCGTGGAACCGGGTTGATGCTCCATCACTCGAATCGTGGTGGTGGAGTTAATTCGGTAATCGCGCTGGGTGGCTGGAAAACGGGTGAGGTCGATCTCGCGCGGCCAGAAATTGCCGGCGATGGTGGCGAGGTGGGGATTGGTGAAGAGCGGGTGGAATTCGCGGTGCAATTTTCATTCTATCGGGCGGGGCTTCCGGGGCGAGTACCGGCAGTCCTGGAGCGCTCGGCAATTGCCGGGGAGTGGCTATTTCGCTTCGATGAACCTCGAGCCCCGCCACGTAGGATTCGTGACTTCTAAGGTTTCGACAACGTCTTTTTTGCCGGGTCCCCCAAACCTTAAGACACGCAGTATCTTGTACGATTGCTCCCATGCTTCGCTTTGCGGATTTCGCCTTATCTGAAGGGTCTCAACCGTTGGTCTGTTCCTTGCGTATACGCTTACGATATAGGTTGTAACCCCAGTGATCGATGGCGTGATTTTCACTTCCGGTATTATCATTGCGCTCGTTGCGAGGATATCTCCGGTCCAAACTGGGGCGTGCCCTCTTCCTGTGACTCGTTCGAGGGCCCACGCTTTGGTCCCAAAATCTGGCTCCTCCTGTTCAATGTAGATACGCGCGTCAACCAAGTTGTTCTTCTCTCTCCTATCGCCAATGAAAGCACTCAGGGCGAACGTGTTTGGCCCCTTGACCGGAAGTGCAAGCAACGCGGCGACTACGGCATAGCTTGGGCCCCCAGTGAGTTGGTTGGTCGTTTGTGCGGAGAGCCTCTGCTCTTCCTTGAACAGCTCGGATTCTCGCGCCAGCAGCCTCTGAAAACTCCTCCTTTCTACGC
>JBAUOG010000835.1:0-2623 GCA_049579625.1 Bryobacteraceae bacterium | reverse complement strand
CCGGTGTACTGGGCGTGATTGAAGATGTTATAGAACTGAGCGCCGATATTGAAGGACATGTGTTCCTTGATAGCAAAGCGCTTTTGCAGCTGTACATCGAAGTTATCGATCGGCTTCAGCGGGAACGTGTTGCGTCCCGAGTTGGTCAGGGTGCCTTTGCCAGCGACAATGTAACGGGCGCCAGTGCTATCGGCAACGTATGCAACGGTGTCCGCATGGGGAGAGGCTGCCGTTCCGGAGACTTGGCCTAAGGCATTGTAGGGCGTCACGCCCGTGCCAAGAGCAGCATTCCCAGCGATGTTAACGATCGCGCGGTCACCCGCGCTGTCGCCGTTCAGGTTCGTATCGATGTTGCTTTGCACGGTTGCGTATTCCGGTGTCTGGTAGGTCCAAGTGCCGGACATGTTCCAGTTGCCGACTACGTTCTTCATGAACCAGTTCTTGTCCTTGAAGGGTGTGAAATCGTAGACGGCCGAGAAGGTGGCCCGCTGGCGGTGATCCAACGCGGAGTTGGACCAGTCGCCCTTAAGGTTCTGGAAATCCTGCGCACGCCGAGGCGTTAGATAGGTAGAGAAGTTGGTCGCCGTAGCATCGTCCTCGAGGTGGCTCCAGGTGTAGGCCCCAATGAAAGTCAGGCCATTCGAGAAACGGCGGTTCAACTGCAGCGCCAAGCCGTTATAAAGAGAACTGGCCTGGGGTGCGTAACCGGTCATGTTCGCATCGGAGCCGAGCGCGCCATATTCATTGGTTGGCGTGGAAGGAGTGCCGCCAGGCACGATATATGAGTTCACCATTTTGTACGTGGTGGTCAGAGACGCCAGCGTAGCGGCGCTCGGCATGGTGAGGAAGGTCGGGATGTAGTTGGTTGCCGAGACCTTCGGGAAAATGTTTAAGCGCGTTTGGTTCCACAGGTGAACGCCACGGGTGCCGACGTAGCGCGCTTCAAATGTGTAATTCTTGGCGAATACGTGCTGAACACCTAGGGTCCAAGTGAGCCCGTAGGGCCGTTTGCCGCCCCAGATATACGAAGAAACCACGCCGAGCGCTCCCGCCTGGTCGGTTGGCAAGGGCTGAAGAACGCCGGGCAAACCGCCATTAGCGAGGAATCCGACTGGCGCACAGTAAACGCCGGGGCAGTCCGTGGTCTGTGAAAGAAATGGCGGTGCCGCATTCGCCGTCAGGTTGGTATAGACCAAGTCGTAGGCTTGTGAGAAACCTCCGCGAATGGACCAATCGCCTTGCTTGCCGGGCGAATACGCAAAGCCGACGCGCGGGGCAAGATTGTTCGGGCTATAGTATGGCCGGGCGAAGGTGGGTCCGCCGTAAATACTGGCCGGCGCACTTTCTGCCTGGTAGCGTGACGCGACGGGAACGGTTACGTACTCGTAGCGAAGGCCTACGTTCAGTGTCAAGTTCGGTAGAATTCGGAAATCATCGTTGATAAACGCGGAGCTTTGGAGGAAGCCCGTGGGGTAGGCCTTTCCGGCGCTGCGTTCGCCCAGTACATCCGGAGCTTGGTCGGTCAGGTACAACTCCGTGGCGCCGTATTCATAATTCCCCGTTACGCGTTGAATGAAGTTTAAGGTCGCAATATTGTCCAGGAAGTTGCCGCCGAACTTGATGGTGTTTCTCCCGATGACCTTGGTCAGGTTGTCTTGTACCTGGAACGTATTCTGGGTACCACCGGAAGGATTCGTCGGCCCGAAGGTGACAGCGTTCAAGTCATCCAGCGTGATCTCAGGAAAGGCATCCAGCCCCGGAAACTTAAGGGGTGAAAGGGGCAGGCCATTCACGTTGCGGCTGAACGAAACACGAAACTCGTTCTGGAAAGTCGGATCGAAGCTGTGGAACTCCGACAGATTGTACATGTAGTTGTTGTTGACATTGGACGTGTTGAACGCCGGTACATACCCGGGATAGATCTGGGAGTATTTGTTATAGATCCAGCGTCCGCGAACCTGGTCCTTGTCGCTCATGTTGTAGTCGATCGATACCACTGCATCGTACGAGTTGGAGTAGACGGGAGAATTGAAGGTGAACGCGCCGACGGGGATATCGCGGCCCAGCACACTGATGGTGCCCGCATCATTGGCTGCGGCCGCCGGGATATACTTTTCCATCTGTTGGAGGTTGGTCGAGCTGATGCCCGCCATGTTGTTTAGCATCGAATAGCCGGCCGAAGTGGGAGCATAGTACGGCGAACCGGGAATGGACGCCTGGCCGATGGGGTTGTATTCGAAGTTCCCGAAGTAGAACAGCTTGTTCTTGATGATGGGCCCGCCGACGGTTGCGCCCAGCCGGTTGTTGTCGTAGCGAGGGTTTGAGGTGAATCCCGCCGTCCACTCCGTCGACGTCACGGCATTCAAATCGCGGTTCTGCAGGTACTCATAGATGGACCCATGAATCTCGTTGGTTCCGCTCTTCACCACCGCATTGAAAATTCCGCCTGACCCGCCGCCGAACTCGGGAGCGAACTGGTTCTGCAGCATGCTGAACTCCCCGATCGCCGCGTTCGAGACATAGACATTGTTCCCCGGATTGACAACGCTGTTGTTGCTGATGCCATCCAGGTTGAACGAGTTGTTGTCGGGGCGCTGACCTGAAACCGCGGGGCCGAAGCCCT
>JBAUOG010000834.1:0-1558 GCA_049579625.1 Bryobacteraceae bacterium | reverse complement strand
CCCGGAAGCTGGGCTGCTCACGGAGTCGACGGACCAATCAGGCCGATCATGCACGTCACTGTCGCGCCTCTGGGCGGCAGCGCACGGTCGCGCGTCACGCTTGACGTCGACTTCCGTGGCAACGGGATCGGCAAACTGCTCGTGCCCCTCGTGCGCTGGTTGGGACGCAAGGACGGCCCCACGAACTGTCGGAACCTCAAGGAACGCCTCGAGGGCGACGATTAGCACGCCTCGCGCTGCGTACACCTCGATGTGATCGAGCCGCACGCGCTTGCTTGCAATGAACTGCAGTTGCCCTGAGACAGGGCGCACCGCGAGCGTACAGAAAGAGAGAGACCTATGCGTGAAAAAGTGAGGCAAGAAGCACCACGATCCCATCGAGCAGGAACGACAGAGTTCCCAGCTATCGAGCTGCATGCGCTCTGCAAATCGTTCGGGGCGCTGCAAGCCCTTGACCATCTTACTCTCTCGGTTGAGCAGGGCGAGATCTTTGGCCTGCTGGGACCAAACGGATCGGGCAAGACCACCTCCATCAACCTGATCAGCGGCCTTTCCACCCCGACCAGCGGCGAAGTGCAGGTGATGGGCTACGATGTGCATCGCCATGCGCGCAGGATACGTCAGATGCTAGGCGCCGTGCCCCAGGAAACCGCGCTCTACGAGGAACTCTCCGCCTGGGACAATCTGGACTTTCATGCGGATCTCTTTGGTATGCCACGCAAGGAGAAACAGGAGCGCGACGCCTACCCGCGGGATCTCGGCTATATTCCCTACCTGGCGGTTCCCATCCTGGTGATCGGCCTGATGGTCGGGGGCATGGTGCAAGCGGGGACCGCAGCGGCGGTCGAGTGGGAGCGCGAGACGGTGAAAGAGTTGCTGCTTTCTCCAGCTAGCCGGGTGGCGATTTTGCTGGGTAAGATGGGAGCAGCGTTTCTGATCGGCCTGGCTGGAGCAGCCATCGTGCTTGCGATGCTGATCGCGCTCATGGGGATCAGGCCGGAGCATTGGGGAGAGCTCATCGGCTTCACCTTGCTCATTCTTGCGCTCTTCACAGTCTGGGGAACGCTACTCGGAACCTGGTTACAGCGAAGGACACCGGTGGCGACATTGGCAATCGGCCTGTGCGTGCCGCTGTTCTTTCTGAGCGGTCCCTTTGGACCGATCTCCTTTTTCGCACCCATTGAGCAACTGGTCGCGCTCGTGTTTCCCGTCTATTACGCGATCGTGGTGCTGCAGCACGCCGTCCATGTTTTTACCCTCACTACCTCTGCGATCGGGGTCAATGTGCTGATCCTGGCCGTCTATACGCTGGGAGGTCTGGTTCTGACGACCATCGTCGTGCGGCACAGCACCACGGCGCACTAAGTCTGAAGAGAGAATGAAGATGCTACAAGCCTTTGTGCGCTCGGTCTGGACGATCTGCAAAAAAGATCTACGCGTCTGGCTGCGCCAGCCTTCCAATGTGGCGATCACGGTGCTTCCCGCCCTCGCGCTGCTATTTGTTGATGCGCTCTCGGCGGGGGCGGTTGGTCGCAGCCCGGTGGCGCTGGTGACGCTT
>JBAUOG010000833.1:0-2846 GCA_049579625.1 Bryobacteraceae bacterium | reverse complement strand
AGGAGAAGTGAAGCCGCTAGCGGCTCGCGATAACAACACGCTGATTGCGGTGGGGCGCCTTAAACCAGGAATGACTCAGCAGTCGGCCGACGCAGCCCTCGCGGTGCTGGGATCGCAAATGGAGAAGGCTTATCCCGGTGAGAACAAGGACCAGACCCTGGTGGTTCGCCCGCTATCGCGACTGAGTATCTCGACGAACCCGACCAACGACAACAACTTGCGTGTGCCGGCCATTCTGCTCCTGTCGCTCGCTGCGATTGTTTTGCTCATCGCGTCGCTCAATTTAGCGAACATGATGATGGCTAAAGGCACGGCGCGGCGTAAGGAAGTCGCCATCCGGCTGGCGATTGGCGGTGGCCGGCGCCGCATCGTGCAGCAACTGGTTACGGAAGGTTTGATGCTGGCAATTCTGGGTGGCATTGGGGGACTGTTCGTGGCCTCCTGGAGCACAAAACTGTTGATCGCCTCAATGGCCCGTCTAGCTCCGCTGGACTTGGTCTACAACGCGGTCCCTGACGTGCGGGTGATGGGCGTGACGTTGTTGTTCTGCTTGCTGAGCACGGTCATCTTCGGGCTGTTCCCCGCCTGGAAGCTTTCGAGGCCCGACATGTGGGTGGACCTCAAGGAAAACACGGGCGAGGATGTAATGGGACGGTCACGGCGCCTGTTCTCGCGCGGCAATATGCTGGTGATGGCGCAGCTCTCGCTGTCGTTGACGATGCTGACCGCGGCGGGCCTGTTTGTACATAGCGCGGTGCGCGCTGCGAACATTCAGCCCGGCTTCTCGCTCGACGACGAAGTTCTGGCGGAAGTGGATGCGAGCCTGATCAGCTACGACCAAGCGCGTGGGAGCCAGTTGTACCAGACACTGAAGGACCGCTTGCGACAGGTGCCGGGCGTGCAGTTGGTGGCGATTGCGGCGGCCGTTCCCTTCGGCATGTTGTCGTTGGGCAAGAGCATCACGCCATCGGACGTCGCCCCGTCGAAGGAGCACCCCGCACTTCCGGCGCGATACAACATTGTGAGCGAAGACTACTTCCAAACTCTCGGAATACCGCTGCTGAGAGGGCGGGCATTTCTGGCGGCGGAGAGCACCAGGGGATCGAAAAGAAAGGTCGCGATCATCGACAAACTGGCAGCCGAAAAGCTGTGGCCGGGCGGCGATGCGATTGGCAGGCACATCCGATTAGACGCGGGCGGCCCGGGCGGCCATACCGGGATCTCGTCGAATGGCGAGCAGCCCAAAGAACCGCCGGACCTGGAGGTGGTTGGCGTGGTTGGCAACGTGGTCGAGGGCATCCTTGGCAACAGGAACGAGCCTCACGTGTATCTGCCTTTCGGACAGGAGTATCAAGCCAATGTCCAGTTCCACATGAAGATCGCCGGTGGCGGCCCAGAGGCAGAGAGGCGGATGCTGGAATCGATCCGGCGCGAGATTCGCGCGACCAATGAGGGAGTGCCACTTATTGGGTTGAAGACCATGCACGATCATTTGGACTCAGGCATCGACATCTGGGTGTTTCGCACGGGAGCGCACATACTGGAGATCTTCGGCTCGGTGGCCTTGTTCCTGGCCGTGATCGGCCTGTACGCCGTCAACGCTTATACGGTGTCGCGGCGCACCCGTGAGATCGGCATCCGGATGGCATTAGGAGCCGATACGTCGTCAACGTTGAGCATGATTCTGGGCGAAGGGCTCAAGGTGACGGCGGTTGGCGTCGGGGTGGGCCTGTTGTTGGCGATCGGGCTTGGCAAGTTGCTGGCCGGCTTTCTCTACGACCTGCCGGCCATTGATCCGTTGGTGCTAGGCGCAGCCCCGGTCGTGCTGGGAGCGGTGGCCCTTTTCGCCTGCTACCTGCCGGCACGCAGGGCAGCGCGAGTCGACCCAATTATCGCGCTTCGTTACGAGTGAAAGCTGCGTTGGTTCTGTCATGCAAATGACAGGCAGCAGATCGGAAGCGCTTCAGACTGCAGCCGTGAAGCGATAGACGTGCATCGGGCACCTCCGATTCGAAGCCGGCATAGACGACCGCGCTTGAGGAAGGCGGCGATCCTTGGGTCGTCTTTGACTCAAGCCGCCAGAATAACGCGGGAGTCCGCGTCGCCGAATTCACTCCGGTAGGATGCGATTATGTCGACCAATGCGAGCGGACCTTTTGAAGTAAAGCTGACACCCCAGCCTCCTGAACCGGGGGGAGATGCAAATCTCGGCAGGATGACCATCGACAAGCAGTTCCACGGCGACCTGGAGGCAATCAGTAAGGGACAGATGTTAACGGCTGGCACCGGCGTCAAGGGCTCGGCCGGGTACGTCGCGATCGAGAAAGTGAGCGGCGCGCTAAATGGCCGGAGTGGGACTTTCGCGTTGCAGCACACGGGGACCATGACGCGCGGCGCTCCGCAATTGACGATCATAGTTGTGCCCGACTCCGGAACGGATCAACTTGTGGGCCTCTCAGGGAAGATGACGATTAACATCGTTGACGGAAAGCATTCGTACGAGTTTGAGTACAGTCTGGCCGAGAACGAGTGAAGGACACTTGAGGGTTGTTGCTGGATTCAGGCTGAAATCCGCTCGCTGACGCGCGCGGTTCAGTGCTGGGGTTTTCACACAGACTCGGACACTGACGCCCACTGGGTTGATGGCCTTTACATCGACGCGTCATGATTGCTGCTTCTTCCTGATCTCGTTCAAGGTCTGCCGCAATAGCGGGAGCATGGCGAGATCCTTTTCTCCGGCCAATTCCTCCTTAATAACGATGAGCTGAATCTCGGCCGAGTGAGGAAGTAAGTCGTTAAATCCGAGATCCTGACCGACGGCGCCGAGCAGGTCCAGCGGCCCGTAC
>JBAUOG010000832.1:0-6795 GCA_049579625.1 Bryobacteraceae bacterium | reverse complement strand
ACGTCGCCAGCAGATGGTCGTAGGTCGGCTTGCGGGCTGCTGCAATCGCGTTCCCCTCAATAGCCGGTGAGTATCCCCATCCATCGAGGACCGTCAAGACGAGCGGTTTCAGTTTCATGATTTGTTCCTTCGTTGTCTTCCTCGTGAACGCCGGGTGCATCCGCTTGCTCACGTGCGCGGTTCAGTGCTGGAGCAGCGGCGAACCGGTGGGTCCGGCGCGCCTGGCACAGTTCCGCGATCGGTCTTAATCTACTGGTGAAACGCTTTCCTGCCAAGGTAGACAGCCGCTGAGCCGAGTTCTTCTTCGATACGCAGCAACTGGTTGTATTTCGCAATGCGGTCGGTGCGGCTCGCCGAACCAGTCTTGATCTGGCCCGCGTTGGTGGCCACGGCCAGGTCGGCGATGAAGGCGTCTTCCGTTTCACCCGAACGATGCGAGATCACAGTGGTGAAGTTGGCGCCGGAGGCGAGACGCATGGCCTCCAGGGTCTCGGTCAGGCTGCCAATCTGATTGACCTTCACCAGAATGGAGTTCGCTACACCGCCCTCGATACCACGCTGCAAACGCTCGGAGTTGGTCACGAAAATGTCGTCGCCGACGAGCTGAATCTTACCGCCCAGTTTGTCGGTGAGAACTTTCCAGCCGTCCCAGTCGTCTTCGGCGAGGCCGTCTTCGATGGAGATGATCGCTGGATACTGGCGAACCCAGCCTGCATAGAAATCCACCAATTGCTCGGACGTCTTCTCGCTCTTGTCGGACTTCTTGAACACGTACTTCTTTTTGGCCTGGTCGTAAAACTCGCTGGAGGCCGGATCCAGGCAAATCGCAATCTGCTCACCCGGCTTGTAGCCGGCCTGTGTGATGGCCTCAAGCAACACTTCCAGCGCCTCTTCGTTCGATTTCAAGCTGGGTGCGAATCCACCTTCGTCGCCGACCGCAGTGGAATAGCCGCGTTTCTTCAACACCGTCTTCAGGGTGTGGAATGTCTCGACGCCCATGCGCAGCGCTTCGGCGAACGTCGTTGCGCCGACCGGCGCCAGCATGAATTCCTGCATGTCGACAGAACTGTCGGCGTGCGCGCCGCCGTTGATGACGTTCATCATCGGGACCGGCAGCACCCGCGCGGCAATGCCGCCCAGGTAACGGTACAGAGGCGTCATTTCAGACGCGGCGGAGGCACGAGCGGTGGCCATGGAAACGGCCAGGATCGCATTCGCCCCGAGCTTGCTCTTGTTTGGGGTGCCGTCGAGCTTCAGCATGGTATGGTCAACCAGCGTCTGCTCAGCCGCATCCAGGTTTACCAGCGCTGGAGCAATGTGCTCATTAATGTTGGCGACTGCTTTTTTTGTTCCTTTGCCTAGATAACGCGACTTGTCGCCGTCCCGCAGTTCCACTGCCTCATGCTCACCCGTTGAAGCGCCCGACGGCACCGCGGCCCGCCCTAACGTGCCGTCTGCCAGATGCACGTCAGCCTCAACGGTTGGATTGCCCCGTGAATCCAGAATCTCTCTGCCCACAACCTTGACGATTTCCATTTGTTGTCCTTCTCTTCGTTAGCGCGCTGGGCCAAGGCCGTGCGCGTTTGTTTCATTTGTGTGCGCGTAGATCAGCTGCGCGCATCCGCATTTTGCAAGTTGCGAAGTACCACTTTATCAAGCAGCGTGATTATTCCCGTCGAAAACGAGTGCGGGAAGCCCATCCCTCAGAGGAACGTGCAATTGCATGCGCGGAACTGCTCCGGCCTCGACCAGCACGCGCAGCTTCAACACGTTGGTATACGCTTCTCTAACTCGCGAGAGGGGGCTACTCGTGCCGCAGAGCTGCCAGCGGATCAATTTGGGACGCTCGCCTTGCCGGCGCATAGCCAGCGAGAATCGCGGCGCTCAGGAGGACGACACCGGCCAGCACCAGGGTTCGCGGATCATTGGGCTGGGTCTCGAAGAGAAACGACTTGACAAGCCGGGTCCCGATCAACGCGGCAGGCACGCTGATCGCGAGTCCCACCGCCGCCAGCAGCAGAACGCGGCGCAGAACCATCCATACGACGGCGCCGCGTTGCGCGCCCAGAGCCATACGAATTCCAATCTCTCCGACCTGCCGCGCGACGCTGTAGGACATCGTCCCGTAGAGTCCCACGCACGCGATCAGGAGAGCGAGAACCGCAAAACTTGTACACAATTTCGCGAACGTGAGTTCCCGGCTGATCGTCCTGTCGATTTCCGCAGCCTGTGTGACCACGTTTGTGACGGGTATGCGTGAATCCGCCTCCCGCACGATCTCATGGACACTCTGAACAAACCTCAGCGGATTACCCGCAGTGCGCAGCGCGTAGGTCATTCGGTCCGGAGAAAACTGGCTGACCGGTACGAACACGGTCATGGCACTCTCCTCTTCATTTTTCAGACCACCGTACCGCAGGTTAGCCGACACGCCGACGATTTCGAGATCGCGCTTCTCATCCGGCAGCGTGATGCGCCTGCCCACCGGATTCTCATTTTCGAAGTAAGTTCGCGCCAGTTCCTTGCTTATCACAGCAACCGGCGTAGAGGCGGGTTGGTCGCGGTCGTCAATCTGACGCCCGGCCAGGATCGGAATCTGCATCGTCGTGAGGAAACGCGGTCCGGCGGCCATGACGTGCGCGCCTTCGATAGTAACAGCGCCGATCTTCATTGGCCCCCTGGTTGCCTGCCCGGTGAAGCCGGCGTTGATGATCGAGGATTGCGAAAGCGTCGCGCTGCTCACGCCCGGGATCGATTCGAAGCGCTTGCGCAGGTTTGCGTAAAAAGTGATGATCTCCGGGTCGCGATGCCCGGCCTGGCGCGCATTCAACGAGAACAGAAGGATGTTCTCGCGAGCGTATCCCAGTTGGACGGAGTGCAAGTTGTTGAGTGTCCGGACAAACAGACCGGCGGCGACCAGGATGAGAAAAGAGATCGCGATTTGGGCGACTACCAGCACGTGCTGCGCTCGGCGGCGCGGTCCGCCCCCGCGCCCATTCTTTAGGGCGGGCATGACGTTCGGACGCGTTGACTGAATTGCTGGAGCGAGGCCAAATAACAGGCCGCAAACCACAGAGAGGGCCGCCGTCACGCCCAGCACCTTCCAGTTCAATTCCGCGTGCAGCGTAAAGTTCTGCTGCCCGTTGGAGAGCAGAAGCGTCAGCGATCGCACGCCCCAGATTGCAAACAAGACCCCGAATGTTCCGCCGAGCGACGCCAGCATCACACTCTCGGTAAGCAACTGCCGCACGACCCGGAACGGTCCCGCTCCCAGGCTGAGCCTGACAGCCATTTCGCGGCGTCGCGCGGCGGCCCTTGCCAGCAGCAGATTGGCGATGTTCGCGCAGGCCAGCGCCAGGATCAATCCCACCATCGCCAGGAGCACGAACAAAGGCTTGGAATACTGGCGTCGCAAACTGCCCAGACCTTCGGCGCCGGGACTCAGAATTAGCGCGGGCAGTTTGGCGCGCTCACCGTCGGTCGTCGCAGTGGTGGCAACCCATTGATGGAAACGAGGAGCCAGCGCTGCCTGCGCCTGGGCCATGCTGACGCCGGGACGCAGACGGCCCATCATTTCGATCCAGTAGAAGTTTCCATCGCCATACATACTAGCCGCTCTGGCGCCGTCTACGACCAGATTCGTGTGCAACGGAAGGTAGAGATCTGGCGCCGCCGCCGGATCGACTCCGAAGAATTCCGGCGTCGCGACGCCGATCACCGTGAAGGGCACATTATCGACGAGAACCGGTTGTCCGATTGCACTCGATGGCCCTCCAAAGCGATTTTGGCTTGTAGCAAAGCTGATGACCGCGACCGGCGCTGCGCCTGGACGGTCGTCTTCGGTGTCGATGAGACGTCCCGCGGCCGGCGACACGGCAAGTCCGCGAAAATACTCGCCTGTGACGTACTCCGTGCTGGCGCTCGTGGCCTGCCCGCGGACGACCAGCGTACGGCTTAATCCGTTGAAGTATCCGAAAAGCGTGGAGAAGAGGGGATTCTCCTCGCGAAGCGTCTCGAACGCGCCGTACGGAAACATCCCGCTGACCATGGCGCCTTTATCGCCCGGCCAGGCCATGCCCTGTACCCCGTGCATGACGTGGACCCATTCCTTGTTGGCGTTCTGGGGCGGCCGGCTATGCCAATTCAAGACCACCAGCGACTCGGGATCGGCCACCGGCAGCGAGCGCAACAGAATCGACTCCATCAAGCTGTAGATCGTAGTATTGGCGCCGATGCCGAGCGCCAGCAACAGGACCGCCAGGGCGCTGAATGCCTTGTTGGCGGCCATCGTGCGGCAGCCATAGCGGATGTCCTGGCCAAGTTCCGACAAAAACCGTGTCATCCAAATCTCCCGTGACTCTTCCTGCTTCAGTCCGACGTTGCCAAATCGCCGGCGCGCTTCAGCCTCGGCGCGCTCCGCCGTCATACCGTCTGCTTGCAGTTCCGCAGCCTTCTCTGCAAGGTGGAGTTCCATTTCCTCACGCAGCGCCTCACTGCGCCTGGCACTTCGTAGCCAATAGCTCAGCCGTCGCAACATGTCACTCCGCTCCCATCACACGGGCGATGGCCAAAGTGAGCTTGGCGTATTTTCCTGTTTCAACCGCCAGTTGTTTGCGGCCCGCCGCAGTAATCTTGTAGATCCTGGCCCGCCGATTATTTGACGTCACGCCCCAGAGACCGGCGATCCAGCCGTTTAACTCCAGCCGCTGGAGAGCGGGGTACAGCGATCCCTCCTCGACGAGGAGCTCATTGTCGGACGATTGTTGAATGAACTGGACTATGCCGTATCCATGGAGGCCGCGCCGCGACAGCGTCCGCAGAATTAACATGTCCAGTGAACCGGGCAACGAATCGTTCTTCTCCGCTTTGCGTCCCATACCAAGAATTCTTAGCTTACGGCGGCGAGACTACGCGAGTCAAGTTCGAGATGTCGATCCCGTGCGACAACCTGGCTTGCTAATCGGGTGAGAGAGGCGGCCCGAGAACGCGGAAGCCATACTGTCCGGCAAGTCTATTCATGGACCCGGCCTGATCTGGTTGTTGACTAACCAGCCGGAAGAACTCTTCCATCTTCACGGCGGGTTGGTGCATGACGATCAGTCTTGCATCACCTTCGCTGGTTTTCACGAACGAATGGGGCATTCCCCGCGGAACAAGGAGAGAGTCATTCATCTTCAGTCGCAGGATTTTTTCGCCGGCCTGGACCTTGAATTCGCCGTCCTTCACGAAAAACCACTCATCGCAATCGGTGTGAAGGTGTAAAGCAGGCCCAAGCTTCTGATGTCGGATCGTATCGAAGATGACGCACCGTCCCTCAGTGTCCTTGCCCGATACTTTCACTTGAAACGTTGCGCCTAGGATCTCAAATGGCTTACCGTCCCGGTCCGCTCCGGCCCATACGACGACTTCTTCCGTCGCCGCCTCCAAAGGGCCCGACAACGAACCCGCTACCAAAGTGGGAACCGCCCAAGGAAGTCGAAAGAATTGACGCCGTTGCATGGTATTTTGGGCACTATAACACGAGGTAACAGCAGATCGCGCGTAAGCTGGATCGTCAAAGCACCCATCAGACAGTTCCACCGTTGTCCAGCCTCAATATCGCGTTTTGAAATCCACGGTCGAGTGCGTTGAGCGACCGCACCCAGCCAGTCATGCACGTGGATCGCCAAGGATTTACTTCAGGTGCCTGACCAGGAGATGAAAACATCCATAAACATGATTCTCCTCGATGTTGTCCTCCCTGGCGCGAGGTAGCGTGCTCGTGTATAGCACCGGGGCTTCGAGAAACGGAAGGAATGGCGACCGCTGGCTGACTAAGACGAGCGTAACGAGGATGCTTTTCGGTCATGCGCCCCGACCTTGCATTCTAACCGCCAAACGCCCAGAGCGATGCTGTGGGAACTCATGAGCGCAGCTCCGGTCGAATCACGCGCAACTTGTAGACAGGCATTTCGCGGCAGCCGCTCCCACCCCCGTCCAATTTGCCGACAAACCGGGAGTCAAGCACGTTTGATCGGCTATATGGGACGGCGAAATGCGAAATGTCGCGGGTCCTGGAACTTCCCCTCGCTCACCTGCGTAAACACCTTCAACGCCGTGAGGTCCTGAATGCTCTGGTTCTACGAATCTTTCTTTCCCGTGGTCTGGATTTTCTTTCTTCTGTACTGGCAGATCAAGGCGGCCAATACCAAACCCACCCAGCGCCTCGAGCCGGCTGCCTCGCGCATCCTTCGTGTTTTCATTTTCCTGATCGCGATCGTCCTCCTCTCGACAACTCGCATCCCGCTGCCCTTGCTTTATCTCCGGCTCTGGCCGGTTAGCTTTTGGCCCTTCTGGCTGGGAGCTGCCGTCACCATCGCCGGCCTTCTGTTCGCCGTCTGGGCGCGCGAGCACCTCGGCAGCAACTGGAGCCGCTCCGTCACCATAAAGCAGGGCCACGAGCTGATCACCACCGGTCCCTATGCCGTGGTCCGTCACCCCATCTACACCGGCATTCTGACCGGTTTTCTTGGCATGGCGATTGCCATCTCCCAAGTGCGCGGGTTTATCGTTTTCGTTCTCATCTTCCTCGCGTTCTGGATCAAGCTCCGCATGGAGGAACGGTGGATGCGTTCCCAGTTCGGCGAGGCGTATGCCACCTATGCCCATCGGACTGCGGCCCTGGTGCCTTACCTCTTCTGATCGCCGGGTTGCGAAGGCGGGTTATTCGGAGAAGCCGCCGGGGACGAAGCGATAGCCGATCCAGGGTTCGGTCTGGATGTATTCCTTGCCGGGGTCGGCCGGGAGTGTTTTGCG
>JBAUOG010000831.1:0-11318 GCA_049579625.1 Bryobacteraceae bacterium | reverse complement strand
GGGTGTCAAAATCTCCGACACCACATTCGACTCTCTCAATCTCGCCCGCCACGCATTCCACGGTGACTGGAACTACACGATATCGCCCGCGCCAAACTGAAGCGTTTATTTATGCACATGACCTTAGTGTCCGGAAATGGTGATGCAAAGTGGAGACACCCATGCCGGCAATCTCCGCGAGTTCCTCGACACGGAGCGGTTTTTGGATAGTTGTCTTTGATCCAGGCGATTGCTTTCGCTGTTCGCTGGCTCTGATCGCCCTGCGTCGCAATGGCACGCAAACGAGCGCCTTCGGGCCCTCGCAGAACCCGAAAGACAATTTCGCGCTCAATCAAGCCGTGTAGGAAAGCAATCTCCTTTGGTTGATCTAAAAGCGCATGAGCCCGGCTCCTCATCGTGAATTTCGTCTCCGCAGACGGCGAGATCGTTGGCGCTAAAGAGTTCAAGCTGTCGACAGATCGTCGACCGATTAAGAGAAATAGGCGCTGGTGGCGGTGAAGGCAATCGGTAGGCGTCTTCGGCTACTCGAAGAACAAATCAAACCCAGGGTTAACGAGCGCGGACAGACATTCGCCGAGGTAGTCCGGCAACGCCGCCAGCAGCGCTTGGATGCAGCGGGTTTGCAATTCGAAGTCGACCGTGCAGACTTTCGCCGGCCCTTTATCGTTTGCCGAAACCATCCGGATGGGTCGTCAACGGCCACCCGCCTTCGAGCGTCCGTCGAGCACAGGAAACTGGACGCGCGGGAACCGTGCTCAACGGCCGGTGCCGAAGCCCCAATCCTGGACTTCGATTCCGCCGCCTGAGATTTTTTCCAGACCGTCCTCCGGCTTAAGTTCTTCCGACTCGTGTTCCAATTCTGGCGCAGCAGGTTGGGTTTTGCTCGACTTGGGTTGGTCGGCTTCGTCGTTGATTATCATAGCGATTCTCACGTAGCACTTACAGTACCACGTTAAATCTAGGGTGGGATGGGTCGCTTTGGGTGGGGGCGCTGATAGCGAGGGCGCACACCAATCGCGGTGCTTGGGCCGTCTGAAGTACAAGAGTGAGCTAACGATATTACCTCATATCGTTCCGACTTCGGTCGTACTTCGCCGCTCAAGTTGAGGGCAACCGATCATTACCTAACCTATTCGGAACAAGCTCTTAAATGGAACAATCACTTTGCGCCGACAGCGTATAACTTAGGGCTTGTCAAATAAGCCCTCGGCGCTTATACTGAGCACGACTCGGAATTCACATGGAGTGGAATTTACGGGTAACGTTCAGATTGATTCGAGGAGTAAAAACCATGAGCGAAGAACAAGATAAAGAACAAGAAAAAGAGAACCCTAAAGAGAACCAGAGCGAAGAGATGTCGGCGGAGGACCTGAAGCAAGTCTCGGGTGGGGCTGTTGACTATTTCTTAAACCTTTCGGGCATCAAGGGAGAGTCACAGGGTTGAAGGCAATATAGAGAAAACAGTCCATGATTTCGGAAGCAACGCTCCCAGCGCTATACGCGCCGTGGCTGCGCACTGTCGCCGGGGGGGACATACCGGCTGAGGCGAAGGCCACCTGTGACCGTTGTGCGATGCTCGCTTCGCCTGGCAGTGATGTGGGTGCCCTGTACTTTCGACCCGAAACCAAATGTTGTACTTTTCAACCAGGCCTTCCCAACTTTCTCGCCGGAAGGATTCTTTCCGAATCGAATCCTTCGATGCTCGAGGGCCGTAAGGCGGTCGAGGCACGGATCGAACGGCGCGTGGCCATTAAACCGAGCCAGGTCAGTTCGGGTGTTGTCTTTGGCTTGTTATACCGAGCTACGCCTATGGCCTTCGGGCGAGCTCCGGCACTGCGCTGTCATTACCTAAGCCACGAAGGAGAATGTGGTGTTTGGAAGCACCGCCCGGGTGTCTGCGCAACGTGGTACTGCAAGCACGCTCGGGGCGCTATCGGGCGCCGCTTTTGGACGCTCGCCGACCAACTCCTCCGCGAAGTGGAACAAGATCTGGCGTTCTGGTGTATGGCTCAGCTCCGGGTCGGCTCAGGCGAAGTGGGGGACCTCGCTCCACACCCTACTCCCCACGTGTCCGAGTTGGATGGAGATATCGACTGGCCGCAATACCGAAGGCTCTGGGAAAGCTGGGCCGGCCGCGAGGTCGAATTCTATCTTGAGTGCGCACGGCTGGTCGAAACTCTCACTTGGCAACAGGCCGAGGAAAAATGTGGCCCGCGCGTGGGGATTCTCGCGGGACTTGTCCGCGACGCCTACATTCATCTTGAATCGTCCGCGATCCCGGAGCGTCTGCGGATAAAGGAGGTCCGATTAACGGGTGTGGAGCGAGGAAGCTATAAAGTTACCTCCTATTCCGGATTTGATCCCCTGCTGATGCCAGAACGCCTTTCCGGAGTCCTCCGTTACTTCGACGGTCGCCCTACTGAAGAAGCTTTGCATGCCATCCTCGTCGAGCAAGACCTTCATCTGGATTCGAGTTTAGTAAGACGCCTGGTGGATTTCGAGATTCTGGAAGCGGCGGACTCTGGGGAGAATTTGCTGCCAATCGTGAGCTGACCAGAGGGAGTCGATTCTAGCCTGAGGCCGTCCTGTGCGACCAGAACCCCGCGGAGACCAAATAGATCACAATGGCCCGGGCGCCCGATTCGCATGGCGGTCGAAAACAGTTCGACGCTTCCGTCCTAGAGCATCTCGCCTTACTGGAGCGCACCTAGACCTGCGGTTTCAACCTGGCCGAAACTCGGCAGCTATTTCGTGGGGCCAGGGAATTGCGACATGCCTTCTGAGCGGTGGCAAACGCTGGCCCACGGGAAAATCGCCGAGTCGGACAAAACTCTCGCGCAAGATCGGCGCCAGCAGGAGTTTTGCTCCGGGCACCCCTGCGGTGCAAAGATCTCGCCGAGTGCGGCCCGGCGGATCTTCGCGACGAAGCGGACGGGACGATTCGGTGGCTGAAAAAACAGCTGCCGACGTTCTGACAACCGTCAGCCAGTGCGACCCCCTGGATGGCGATAATACAAATTAACGTCCCGCTTTGGGTCCTGGACAATAACGAGTACCGTCTTTGAAGAGGCGGTGGCGAGCGGGAGAGCGGCGATGAGCCGATGTATTGCAAACGCGCGGCCGGCAGACCCGCGCTTCGTCACGGTTTTTGTTGCCGTATACTTCGGACAAATAAAACGACCATGCTGACCCTCAGCCAAGACATTCTCATGCTCGTTTTGATAATGGCCTCGTCGCTCGGCTTTATGGCACTGCTGAATCGGATCTGGCCATGTGAGCGGCGTAATGTGCAGAACGACCTGATTGGGTGGCAACTCAACATGCTCGGCACAACCTACGCGGTCATTTTGGGGTTCATGCTCTACACAGTCTGGACGAGCTTCGGCGCCGCTGATCTGAACACAGACCTTGAGGCGAGCGCGTTACGGAACGTTTATCGCTTGGCGGAAGGATTGCCTTCCCTACAACGTGCACGGCTCGAAATGTTAGCCCGCGCTTATGCTGACGCTGCTATTCATCAGGACTGGCCTGAAATGGCACGCGGTCAAGTGCCAGAACAGACTCAAGAAATCAACGATGAAATGTGGAAAACGCTGATGTCTGTCAAGACGGCATCGCCATCCGAAATCATCGCGGAGGACCATGCGCTCTCGGAATTGAGCGAACTCACGACGCATCGACGCACTCGATTGCTCCAAAGCGTCTCTCAACTCCCGTTTATTCTTTGGTGTGTGCTGTTCGTTGGAGGAATTCTAACCATCGTTTCGGTCACCATGTTTGGGTCTGCAAATTTCAGGTTCCACGCTCTTCAGGTGTTTTCCATTACGCTACTCATCGCGCTTTCGATGCTCGCCATCGCTGACATAAATCAGCCGTTTCGCGGCTGGGTGTGTATAAGCAACTACGCCTTTGAACGGGCGCAGATGAACATGCGAGCTCAATAAGAAATTCGGGAGTCATTCGTTCCCGGAGAGTCGGAGGAACGACCGCCCTCGTGAGAAATCCCTCTGCTGCCGGTTAGGCCGGCGACTTCCGATAACGTCATATCGTTCCGACACCCTTAAAAGTGCGATGACTTCCGGATGCGCCGCTATCCGGCCAGCAGGCCTCGGCTACCTACACCAGCCCACCAAGGCGCATCTGGACTTTGCCAGCACTCTTGATTGCTTGCGCGCGATAGCCGTCAAACTTCAGTTTCACGAGCCGGCTATGCTCTCCATTACTTACGCGCCGTCGGATAATAATTCGGAAACGCCGGGCGGCGCAGCTTAGGCGGGGGATTCGTCTTAAGTTCGTCCATCACCACCACCACGGCCTTCTCCAACTGCGGATCATGACCTCTGCGCACCAGCGCCGGATCCTGCACCACTTCGATATCTGGCGCCACGCCGATATTCTCCACTTCCCACTCGCCCGTGATCGGGTTGTAAATGCCCGAGCTCGGCGCCGCCACGAACCCACCGTCCATCAGCGGCGGCGCTCCGTTCATGCCCACGAGTCCTCCCCAGGTGCGCGTCCCGATCAGCTTGCCAACGCCGGAGCGTTTGAAGTACCACGGCATCGCGTCGCCGCCCGATCCCGCGCGTTCGTTTATCAGCATCACCTTCGGCCCGAAAATTCCCTGCGGCTGCAGCAGTGGCTCGCCTACCCGATTTGACGCCGCGCTCAGGGGTCTGCGGCTGAGGATCTCCGCGATGTCGGTTGCCAGCAGGCCGCCACCGTTGAAGCGCTCATCTATGATGGCCGCGTCCTTCCCGATCTGAGCGTAGAAGTAGCGGTTGAACGCGGTCAGCCCCCCGTTGGCTGTGTCCGGCATATAAATGTAGGCCACCTTGCCGCCGCTCAGCTGATCCACTTTGCGCCGGTTCTCCTCGATCCATGCCAGATTCCGCAGGCGGCTTTCGTCCGGAACCGGAACCACGGTCACCTCGCGTGCGCCCGAGCCCGATGCATCCGGGCCCACCTTCAACGCGACGGATTTGCCCGCCAGCCCCTCGAAGAAGCTGTAGACATTGGTAGGAGGGCGCACGTCGCGCCCGTTGACCTCCAGCAGATACTCGCCCGCCTTTACGTTCACTCCCGGCTGAGTGAGCGGCGCCTGCAATTGAGGGTTCCAGTTCTCCCCGCTATATACGCGGGCAAAGCGATACCGGCCCCCTGCGACCTCGTAATCGCAGCCCAGCAGCCCGGTCTCGACGTGCTTGACCTCCGGCGTGTCGCCGCCGCCCGTGCCCATGTGGCTCACCACCATGTTGCCCAGCATCTCCCGGAACAGGTACGTCAAATCGTTCCGCGACACGATGCCGTCTAGGTACGGCTCGTACTTTTTCTCCGCCGCCTTGAGGTCCAGGCCGTGGATGTTGCGGTCGTAGAACCAATCGCGCTCGATCCGCCAGGCCTCGCGGTACATCTGCCTCCACTCCTCGACCGGGTCAACCCGCACTTCGATTCCGCCGGTCTTCAACGCGCCCTTGTTCCCACCGCCGGGCGCCGGCTCCGCGCCGCCTCCGCCCGATCCACTGGGCGCGGGCCGCAACGAGGCGATGATCCAGTTGTCGCCCTCCCGGTAGAGCGCCTTCTCTCCGCCGAAGGACATCTGGAAGCTGCTTACTCCGGAGAGGGCGACGTCGCTCTTCCGGGTTTTGAAATCATAGCGGTGCACTGTGAGCCTGGGGGGACCGGGGTCCTCGCCACGTGGCACTGCCTCGATCGCGAGCAGCGTCCCGGCCTTCCCCACCTGGAGCGCCGTGTATCGCCGCGGCGGCATGGACACGGAGAGAATCCGTTGATCGATGCCTTCCAAGTCGATCTTGACGTCTTTGATCTTGGTGTCCTTGGCTTCGGCCGCCTCGCCTTTGGGCTTGTCCGTATCGGCAGGTTTGTCGGGAGCTTTCCCGTCACTCTTCGTTCCCTCCGGTTTTGCTTCGTCGCCTTTCTGATCGGCAACCTTCTCCTCGTCGCTTTCAGGAGCAAACGGCGAGGGCTGCGTCTTGTCTAGCACAACCAGGTAAATCGAACTGGTCGCGGTCGCCGACACCGCGTGAATGTCCAGTCCCAGGCTTTCTCCGGAATTCGTGCTGGCGGTGAAGAAGAGGTATTTGCCGTTTTTGTCGAACACCGGGTTCGTGGCATCGCTCAAGCCATCGGTCACCTGCGTGGACTTGCCGTCAACGGTCGAATACAAATGAATGGCGCTCAGCTCGTTTGGCAGCACCTTGGAATACGCCAGCCATTTGCTGTCGGGCGACCACTCGCCAGCGATGTTGCCCGCGCGCATCTGGTAAGTATCCTGCGCGACTTCCACCTGCTTCCCGCTCTCCAGATCCACGTACCACAACCTCTGAAAGCTGTCTACCAGAGCCACCTTTTTGCTGTCCGGCGAAAATCTGGGCCAGCGATAGAATCCCGGCTTCAGCGCGATCTTCTTCACTTCGCCGGCAGCCGTCTGTGGATGCAGGTGGAGCGCGTACTCGCCTGATTCGTCCGACAAGTACGCGATCCACCGTCCGTCCGGGGACCATTGTGGATCGCGTTCCATCACGCCTGGCGAATTCGTGATGTCGCGAGCATCGCCCTTCTCCGCCGGAACAGTGATCACTTCGCCGCGAGCCGTGAACACAGCTCGAGCGCCGTTTGGCGAAACTGCTGGCGAGCCCAGGGTGCGCCCCACATTGACCAACTTCGCGCGGACCTCTGTGAAATCTCCCTGCACCCGAATGGAGACCGGCTTGGTCTTCCCGGTCTTCAGATCGTAGAGCGAAATCTCACCGAACTGCTCGTAGACAATCGCATCCGGCCCGAGCGAGGCTGACTTCAGATCGAGCCCGCGGTTCTGAATCGCCTCCTTCACCTCCTTAGTCTGAATGTCGTAATAGAACAGGCGCGCGGAAAGATTGCGGTCGGAAATGAAGTACACGCGATCGCCCGCCCACATCGGGTTGAAGTCATTAGAATTTGTCCTTGGCACAGGAGTTATGCTGCTGTCGGAAAGGCGCGCCAGCCAGATGCGGGATGTGGCGCCCCCGCGGTACTCCTTCCACATCCCGAACGCCCGACCGACCGGTTCGTAGGCGATCGATTGTCCGACAGCCGACATCGATGCCGCGTATCCCCTGGGCAGGGGCAGTTTCTCTTCCACTCCTCCGTCGGCCGGCACCGTAAACATCTCGCCATAGCGCGAATAGGCGCTCCGCGTGGAAGTGAAAATGATTCTCTTGCCATCGGGCGCCCATCCGAGGACGCGGTCTGGTGCGGGGTGCCAGGTCAGCCGCTTGGGCACGCCGCCCGACGCTGGCACCACAAACACATCCACATTACCGTCATACTCGCCGGTGAAGGCGATGTGCGTACCATCCGGCGAAAACACTGGATCCGTCTTGCTCCCTGTTCCGCTCGTGATTCTCACCGCATCCCCGCCGTCGCGCGGCACGCTCCAAAGATCGCCCGCATACACGAATACGATGTGAGTCTTGTTCAGTGTTGGCTGTTGCAGGAGCAGCGGTTCGGCCCCGGCATAGAGCGCTCCGACGGCCAGGATCCCAAGAATCAGACGCACACTTCCTCCTTGTCAGCGACTCCTCAGAATACATGAAAACACCGTGATGCACCGACCGCCTGGAACTGCCGACCTGCGCAGGGAACGGCATCCCACAAGAGCCCGCCCCGCCGCCTAAGCCCTGAGGCCGGCTAGTCTCGACCGCGTTGAAGGCCGGAGAGCCCGGCCTGACTTGAACCGTTGGCGAAAACCGCGAACCTGTCGGAGCGCTATGGCGCCTTGGAGAATTTGCGATTTGGCGGGTTCTCCTCTCAGATAATGCCGCGCAATGCGCGTCGAGCGGGGCGATGCACGGTGCGGGATACCGCCCGACGAGTGTGCGTCCTGCGAAGGCTGGCATGAACAGTGGGTGAAAGTCCCACCGGGTAAGAGTTCGTACGGATATCGACCGAAACGGACAGCCCATGAAGCCGTAGCCCGGGTGGCCCGAGCGATTGTCGAGGAGAAGACACGCATCATTGATTTGGATCTCAAAGCCTATTTCGATGATCAACGAGGACAAGAGCCGAATGGTGGATTTGAAAAAGGGAGAAAGCTTTACCTTCCTGGGCCTTGAATATCGGCGCATACCGACCTTTCAGGGGAAGTGGCGACCGAACTATGCGCCGAAGCTGAAGAAGCGGACCGCGCTGTACGAAAGCCTAAGGAAGATCTTCCGGCAGTGTGTGAGCTGGCCTGTAGGCAATAGCCTACTTGAACGGAAACGGCCAAACATGGAAAGTGCTCGCTCAAGTGGGAGGCGCTTCCTCGTCAGTCTTTGAATTTCCAAGCAGCCTTGCATTCTTCCAGAGGATGACGCATTGACGGCCCGAGAGGACGCCTCTGTTAAGTTAGCGCTCGCGGGACGATGGCCTTTTCAGCAGTGTCTTAACGCTGCGGCTAACGCTTGTCACGGTTGCTCAGAATGCTCTGCGCGAAATAGTCGACCACTTTGGCTTCGTTCCGCGACGTTTCGATGAACGCATCTTTCAATAGCTGATCCTTGAGATTGAAAAGCTGCGTTCGGATGCTCTCCTGGACCCTGGGATCATTGAGTTCGCGTTGTCCGGCCGGCTCTTTGGCGATGACTTTGATAATCCGGTAACCTTCGGGCGTGTGTATCACGGGACTGACGCCACCGGAGGGCAACGCTAAAATCGCTTTCCGCAGATCGGCATTCGCTTCCGTCAGTGCAGACTCCGGAATGAACCCGTAGTCGCCACCGTTCGGAGACGATTTAACATCTTCGGAGTAGTTCTGTGCGAGCACCCCGAAATCCTCTCCCTGCCGCAGGCGCATTTCGATCATGGCGATCTTCTTTTTGGCCTGGTCCTCCGTCTGAGCTTTGTCCTTCTTGATGTTGTGGACATTCGGATCGGGAGTGGGCGTTACCAGGATCTGCGCCAGATGAACCCGCGGCTCCGGCAGATTGAAGCTTGGCTTGTTGGCGTTGTAATACGCAGCCACGTCGGCATCCGAGATCGAGATGTGGGAGCCGATCTCTTTGTTGAAAAGCTTTTCAATGCTGAGGTCTTTGCGTAACTGCGCTTTGAAGTCTGCTTCCGACATCTGGCGCAGCTTGAGCTGCTTTTGAAAATCCTCTTGCGTGTAAGGCGCGCGCAGTTGATTAAACTTGGCCTCGACGTCCGCGTCGACGGCGATCAAGCCTGCCTTCTCCGCGCGCTGCAACAGGATCTCGTTGTCGATCAGGGCGCGAAGCGTCTCGAGTTTGTATTCCAGGGCCTGATCGCCGGTCTGGCTGCCGAGCGTGTCGGGGCCCTGGGTTGCCATTTGGCGTTCGAGCTCTGGATAGGTAATAGGCCGGCCATTCACGGTTGCGGCCACGTCGCTGGATACGGAGGTCTTGCAACTGGTCAATGCGACGCCGAGGAGGCAGACGGCTCCATACAGGACAAACAAGGGTCGCGACGATCGAATCCTCATCAAATTATTGCTTTCACTTTCTTTATCTGTTCGACCAGAGCCGGCACAACTTGAAACAGGTCTCCGACCACACCGTAATCGGCAACCTCGAAGATCGGCGCATTCGCATCGGAGTTAATCGCAACAATCGTCTTGGCGCCCTTCATGCCGACCAAATGTTGTATGGCGCCGGAGATGCCAACGGCCACATACATTTTGGGCGCCACCGTTTGGCCCGAACTGCCCACTTGTCGCTCCATGGGTAGCCAGCCGTTGTCACAGATAGGCCGCGAAGCAGCCAGTTCGGCGCCCAGGACGCCGGCGAGTTCCTCTACGATCGTCAGATTTTCTTTCTCTTTGATTCCGCGGCCAACGGAAACAATGATATCCGCCGCCGACAGGTCGACTGATCGCTGCGCCTCGCGGAACGGTTCCTCGGCTTTGATACGTATATCTGCTGGACTGAGTGCAACGGCGAAGGTTTCCACGGTAGCAGTCGCATCGCCACGCTCGCCGGCGCGGAACGCGCCTGCCTGCAAGGATGCGAAGATTGGTGGGTCGACCGTGGATCGCACGTCGGCATTGAGCTTGCCTTGAAAGAGCTGCCGTACGAATATCGGCAGGCCAGCGTCTATCCGAATATCAACCACGTCGCTGATCAGAGGCCGTACAAATCGCGTTGCCAGTTTGGGCGCATAGTCGCGAACCTGGTAGGTGTGCGGGAAAAGGACGAACTGTGGTTGGGCGGCCCGGATGAGCTGTTCGAGTGCAGCCGTATAGCCGTCGGCCGTGTAGCTTGCGAGCAGCTCATGATCAAGCGCATGGACTTTGCTGAACCCCAATGCCGCAGCCTGTTGCGCAAGCGCTTCGACGCCATGTCCGAGTACCGCGCCTTCGAGTGGCAACCCAAAGGCTGCGGCAATTTTACTCCCGCCGGCGACCGTCTCAAACGACATCCGGTTGAACGAACCGGCGCGATTTTCCAAAACAACGAGAACGCTCATAGGACCCTCGCTTCGAACTTAAGTTTCTCGACCAGCTGAGCTACAGCCTGATCGGGGGGGCCGGTGAAGATTTGGCTTGTTTTGGAACGCTGCGGGGAATAGACGCGATCAATGGAGGAGTTGGGAGCGAGTTCGGCGCCGGCTTCCGGCGGCGTGATGATCTTGATCTCCTTCGTTTTGGCCTTCTTGATTCCCATCAGGGTGGCGTAGCGTAGCTTCTTGATACCCGACTGAATGGCGAGAACGGCCGGCATGGGCAACGTGAGGTGCTGAAACCACCCGTCTTCGAGCTCGCGCTTGACGCGCAGCGTCTGACCCGAGACCTCGACTTGCATGATGATGGTGGCGTGCGCGTAGCCGAGCAATTCCGCCAGCACCACGCCGGTTTGACCAAGACCAAGATCGTCGGACTGGAGGCCGGTCAGCACAAGATCGGGAGACTCGGCTTTGATAGCCAAACTGAGAACTCGCGCCGTCGCCAGCGCGTCCAGGCGTGTCCCCTCGGGAATGACGATGTGAATTGCGCGGTCGGCGCCTTTGGCCAATGCCTCCCGAATGGTCGACGCTGCCCGATCCGGTCCGGCGCAAACCACAATCACTTCGCCGCCGGCAGACTCTTTCAATTGCAACGCTTCTTCCAAAGCGTAGGCGTCCGGTTCGTTGATCTCAAAGCTGAGGTCGGATTCGTCCAGCCACTTGGCACTCTGGTCAATGCGAAGGTTCGAATCGCGGGCTGGAACCTGCTTCACGGAAACGATGATTTTCATGGGCAATTTCGGATGGCCTCCGCGCCTCTCGTCCACAGAATCGCGGAAGGCTCAGAGCGAGGCAAAGCGTAAGGCTCCGTCTGCTTTCCT
>JBAUOG010000830.1:0-10031 GCA_049579625.1 Bryobacteraceae bacterium | reverse complement strand
GTGCTCGGGGACGGGCGCTTCCTGGTCGCGCTGGTTGGAATTTCACTTTGCCTGAGCGGAGGGTTTGCCATCCTCCAATCGGCCTCAGGCCAATTGCTTCCACACGACGCCCGGGCCATCGGCAAGGATGCGATGGCCTTGATGCACGAAGCGAATGGGCACCTGCTGGGATTCATGTTTCATGACCGTGTTGCCTACGGGGGAAGCCTGGTTTCTATCGGCGCCGGTTATTTATGGCTGGCCGGCTTTCCGATGGCGGCGTGGGCAGCTTGGGCGTGGTGGGCACTGCTGTTCTCCGGCAGCATCGGCTTCTTTGCGTTTCTTACGTATCTGGGACAGGGGTATCTGGACACGTGGCATGGCATGGCGACGCTGTTTCTGATCCCGGTGTTTGTGGCGGGAGTGTGGCGTTCGCGGCCAGGAGCATTCTCGCTTCGGGAGGTTTGGTTCGCCCAGCCGAAAGGTGAGCCGGCCCACGCGAGAGGGGGGCGCATTCTTCTTGGGGCCTGCGCGGCGGGACTCATGCTGGCCGGAGTAACGATCGCGATTTTTGGGATGACCACGGTGTTCGTTCCTTCGGACCTGCGATTCATCGGCTTGGACCCGGCCGCGCTGCAAGGACTCTCACCATTTCTGATTCCCGTGATTTCGTACGACCGCGCGGGCTTTGGGGGCGGACTGTGCTCGATCGGAAGTCTGCTGCTATTCATGGCTCGCTGCGCGGAACTGAACCGAAGCCTGGTTGAAGTGGTGGCGCTGATGGGGCTGGCGGGTTTCGGTTGCGCCATTGGTGTGCACTTTGCCGTCGGCTATCTGGATGTGATGCATCTCATGCCGGCATTTCTCGGATTTGGAATCTTCGTGCTTGCCGATTGCTTGCTGTGGATTGGATGGCGCAAGAGCCTGGCGGCTCAAGGGGCACCGGCCTCGCACTCGCACGACGCCGCGACCCGATGAGGTGGAGGAGCGCTTCGCAAAAATCCGCCATTCACAGGCTGAAGCCAGGCTGAAGCCCGTGCAACGTCGCCAGGAACCCCAAGATGAGAAGGGCCGTATCTGTTATATGGGCATTGTGTTGCGCTGGTCCGTGGTGAGCCTGGTATTCGTGGGTGGCGCATTCGCTCAACAGACCGGCGACGAGGCACTGTCGACGGCGACTTTTGGCACTACTGTGGTGATTCCAGGAGGGCTGCGCGGGTCTGTCTATTTCATTCCCGAAAACACCATGGTGCTTCCGGATTTTGAACGGGATCCCGTTGAACGCGTGGGTGAGATTTGGACGAATGAGCTTAACATTGCACCCCGCCACTGGCGCTCAGGCTTTCCCGGCTTGACGCAGCGCTTCGAATGGTTTGCTATCGACTACAGCGGCCGATTCTGGATTGAACATCCCGGCCGTTACACATTCGCATTGCTCTCAGACGATGGCTCCCGCCTTTTTCTGGATGACACTCCTCTGATCGACAACGACTGCCAGCACCCGCCCGATGTCCGGGTCGCCGCGGTGCAATTGGAGGGTGGTGTCCATCGGATTCGGGTCTCCTATTTTCAGGGCCCGCGCGACTGTTTGGCGCTCATGCTCGCCGTCGCCGGCCCCGATCATCTGTGGAGATCTTTTGATGTCCGAGCGTTCAAGCCGCCGTCGAATCCGGACGAATGGAATTTCCCGACCGCGGGTTCCCTGGTCATTGTTCCGACTACACCCGAGGAAGCTTCGATTACGGTGAATAGCTTGACCAAGCGCCTGTTGAGCGGTGATTCCCACGGCAAGCCTCAGAAATCGAAGGGCGGCTTCGGTTGTTCGTATCAGCCAGTCCGTGTTTGCGGCAATTGACAGGCGGCACAAAAAGCGACTTAATCAAGGGATGCACAAAGGTCCGAGCCGGCGCGAACTGATGATCAGCGCGATTGCGGGTGCGACGCTGCTGACAAAAGCTGGGGCTGAAGAGCCCAAGCTAACGCTCAACCAGGTCAAGAACGACCTGTACGAGATCGAAGGCGATGGTGGGAATGTGGCGGTCTACTTGACCGACGACGGCGTGATTCTGGTCGACGACAAGTTTGAGCGGGACTACGAGGGAATCATGGCGCACGTCAAGAGCCTGACCGCCAAGCCGGTTAAGTACGTGCTGAGTACCCACTATCATGCGGACCACAGCGGCGGCAACACGAAATTCCTACCCACGGCTGAGGTGATCTCGACGGCGAACGCGCGGGCTGCCATCGTCGAACACAAACAGGCGAATGCGCCTCCCGGCGTGTCCCCGGCCCGGGTTGTGTTCACGGAGGAGGCCGAGGTGTTTCTAGGCGGCAAGGAAGTGCACGCGCGCTACTGCGGACGGGGCCACACCAACGGAGATGCGGTGGTTTATTTTCCGGCATTACGAGCCCTGCACACGGGCGACTTGATGGCCGGAACCACCCCGCTGATCGACTACCCCGGAGGCGGCAGTGTGGTGGAGTGGACCAAGACTCTCGACGAGGCGATGAAGCTCGACTTCGACACCGTTATTCCCGGCCACGGCCCAGTGACGAACAAGGCCGGCCTGCTAGCTTACCGCAACAATGTCGAGAAACTGCGCATACGAGCCGCCGGTTTGATTCGCGATGGGGAGAGCCAGGAGGAGGTCGGCAAGGTCATGATCGCCGAGTTCGGCTGGGCTCCCAATGGTATGCAAATGCAGTGGAGCCTGCCGGGAATGATGAGGGAACTGAAGGAACCAGGGCACTGAAATAGTAACTGCCGACATTGGCCGCCGCCGCCGCTTTCGGTGTTATCTTTCGGTGTAATTTGGATGTCATTTCAGCCACCGGTTTTTTACGGCTTTTTGCGCTATTTATTTTTAACATATTAGCGGGATTGTCTCCTAATGATTTCTCCTTTGTGTTTAAATGAATAGTATCCAAAAGTTCTGGTGTCCCTTAGATTCTGGATAAACCGAAGGTGCAATGTCTCTCCCAAAAGTTCTCTTTCTCGGCGCGACGATTGGATTTGCGCTGCCTACGTTCGCCTTGGCGAACATCGAACTGGTGACAAACGGTGGTTTTGAGACCGGAGATTTCACGGGATGGACGCTGGTTGGGAATACGGGATTCACGACTATCGAACCCTCTGACGTAGCCTCACCTATGCTGACGGGCGGCGGAAGCTATGTGGCTGCTTTTGGGAACGTGGGCAGCCTTGGGGGGATATCTCAAACTCTAGCTACTGTACCGGGACAGGACTATACGCTTTCGTTCTGGTTGTTCAATCAGGGCGGCATACCGAATTCCTATCAGGTCGATTGGGCTGGAAATACCGTGGATGTTCAGACCGATCTCGGTGCGTTCGGCTGGACGCACTTTTCTTACAGCGTTTTGGGCACCGGTACGGACTCGACAACGTTGACCTTCCAATTCCAAAATGATCCGAGTTACTATCTTCTGGACAACGTATCGGTAATGGCTCCGGAGCCTGGCGTGTATGCTGTTCTGGCCTTGGGGCTGGCCGGCTTGATCATTGCAGTGCGCAGGCGGAAGATCGCTTAAGCCTCAGATCCTACAGTTCAACCATCAAGAGCCTGCGGCCATGTGCTGCGGGCTTTTTGGTTTTTGTGCGTGCCCGGACAGCCGCTATTCGATAACGAAGACCTTGAGTTGAGATCCGTCCACTCCGCCGTGATAGACGCGCTCGGTGGCCTTCACGAAATCGGTTGCTTTCGCGGTTGGGATATCGACAAATTGCTGCGGATTTCGGTCGACCAACGGGAACCAAGTGCTCTGGATCTGGACCATAATGCGGTGCCCGGGCCGGAAAGTGTGGCACACGTCGGGCATCACGAACTCGATCTTCCCAGGCGTTCCGGGCTTGAACGGCTCGGGCTTTGACATGCTGTTGCGATACTTGCCGCGAAAAGGCTCGCCGCGGACCATCTGCTGGTAGCCCCCCATTTGCACACGGGCCGGATTTGGATCGGGGTTTGGATAGTCGCCGGGATAGACGTCAATGAGCTTCACGATGAAGTCGGAGTCGGTGCCGGTGGTGGAGACTTTCAAGACGGGCGTGATGGGCCCGGCTATGGTCACGTCATGTTCGAGCGGTTCCGTCTGGTAGACGAGGACGTCGGGCCGGCGGCCGGCGAAGCGCTGATCGTAGGTCATGTAATCGCCGGGCATGCCCGCGCCGATTCCGGCCAGAACTGGAACGGGCTTATCGGGATCGCTGACATACTCGTCCGAAGTTTGCGCGGAAGTGGGCGAGAAGCTGAGGACGCCCTTGGCGCCGAGGTAGAGTGACTTCTCTGACGCCGTCTTGGGCGGCCAGTCCTGAAAGCGGCGCCAATCATTGGTCCCGGTTTCAAATACCCACGCTTTGGGGATCTGGTTATCGGGTTGGGCCTTCAGCCCGTCGCCCTTGTTCTTCAAATTCTGGATGAAGAAGGGCAGTTCGATATGTTCCCGGAAAAACTCGGCCGTGTTGGTGGCGAAGAAGAGATCGCCGAGCGTCTGGCCCTCGCCGCGCGACCAGCAACCGTGGCACCACGGCCCCATGATCAGGGTGTTGGGCGGTTTCGAGCCACTGGGCGGCGGACCGTTCTTTTCGATGGCGCGGAACAGCTTGAGGGGGCCGGAGAGGTCCTCGGCATCAAACCAGCCACCGACGAATAGCGTGGCGGGCGTGACGTTCCTCATGTGGGGCGCCTGGGCGCGCGACTGCCAGAACTCATCGTAGGCGGGGTGCTTCAGAATGTCGTCCCAATAGCTGCTTTGGTTCTTGAGGTAGCGCTCATTCGCGTTCGCCAGAGGACCCATGCGCAGATAGAAATCGTACTGGTCCTGAGTGCCGAAATCGAAGGGAGTGAAACGGGGAGGCCGCTCGGGTTCCGGGCCACGAGGTTTGAAGGACGTATAGAACCCGAAGTTCGCCGCCAGATGGAAGGCGCCGTTGTGGTAGGCGTCGTCGCCATTGCCGACATCGCCCATGGGTGCTTGCGGCGACACGGCTTTCAGTGCGGGATGCGGATTGATCAGAGCATAGGCAGCGAAGAAGCCCGGATATGAGATGCCCCACATGCCGACGCGCCTGTTGTTGTTGGGTACGTTCTTCACAAGCCACTCGACGGTGTCGTAGGTGTCGGTGCTTTCATCCGTATCTTTGGGGCCGCTGAAGGTGGTCTTATGCGGCGGCACATCAATGAAGGTTCCCTCGGACAGGTAGCGGCCACGCACATCCTGGTAAGCGAATATGAAGCCTTCCTTCTCCGCGGCTTCGGATGGCCCAACTACAGGCCGGTAGTTGTCGATGCCGTAAGGCCCCACCGAGTAGGGAGTGCGCTGCATGATGATCGGATAAGGTTGCGCGCTGTCCTTGGGAACGTACACGGCGGTGAACAGCTTGACGCCGTCGCGCATGGGAATGCGGAATTCGTACTTGGTGTAGTGGGCGCGCGTGTAGTCGAGTTGCTTCTTGGCGTCGGGCGACTGAGCGGGCTGCGCCAACGCGGTTGAAACGCAGAGCAGCGCGAAGAAGAACAAGCGAGCACAGGTGGGGGATGCCATGGTCAGCAGTGTAGCAATGGGGGCGGGCGAAGACCTAGTCCGGCACTGACCCTGACATGCCTGTCAGGAAAACATCAGACAATCCTCAGGCGCAAAACGGCCACTTGGATGCTAAGAATCATGAGAGTACGAATGGAATCGAGACCAGCGGAGGAGTCAATGAGATCGGAAGAGGGACGTCATGCTGAGTTCAAGGTGCGCGTGGCGACGGCCGCCGCGGGCGTTGCAGCACCAAGCGAGCGAATGTTCGAGAAGCGCAATCGGGAGGCATGCTACAACGCCCTCCGGGAAGAGCATGGGCGGGTAAAGGCGGTGCTCGAGCGGCTCAAAGCGGCTGCCCCGGTGAAGGCGCCGGCGGGTTCGTAACGGCCGGCACGAGCCCGGGCACCCTACAGAGGCACGCCCGCAGAGGGCAACGTGATGCGGAAAGTGCATCCCGGGCCGGGTGCACGGCCCACGACGATACTTCCGCCATGCGCTTGCACGGCCCATTTTGCGATCGACAGGCCCAAGCCTGCGCCGCCCGACTCCCGCCCGCGGGACTTGTCCACGCGATAAAACCGATCGAAGACTTTGTCGTGATCTTCACGCGGAATGCCGGGGCCTTGGTCTCGAACTTCGATCATGACGCGGCCGGCATCGATCCGAACATGCATGGAAATCGTTTCCCCGACGGGCGAGTACTTGACGGCATTATGGAGTATGTTGACCAGTGCCTGCCGCAGGAAAAGATAGTCACCCTCGACCTCGGCCTGATCATCGCCCTCGAGAACGAATCGTTGAGATTTGTCGTCCATTAGAATCTCGAGGAGTCCCGCGGCCTCACGCGCCAGGCTCATCACGGGCACCACCCCCCGGTTCAGCTGAACATGGCCCGAGTCCGCCCGCGAGATCGTAAGGAGGCTGTCGATCAGGGACGAGAGCCGATTTACTTCCTCAAGCATGCTTCCAATAATGTCGCGATACTCGGCGCGGTTGCCGTCCTTCTGCAATCCCACCTCGCCGACGCTACGGATCATCGCAAGAGGCGTCCGGAGTTCGTGAGAGGCGTCCGAAGTGAACCGGCGGAGTTGCTCGAAAGCCTGTTCCAGGCGAGACAATGTGTCATTGAAAACCCGAGCCAGTTCTCCGAGTTCGTCATTTGTATCGTCGTTCGGTAGACGGGCGTCTAGCCTGTCGGGAGTGATTTCCCGTGCGCGGCTCGCCATCTGTTCGATGGGGCTCAGTGCGCGCCGCGCGAGGCCATAACCAGCAAGTCCGGCGCTTGCCAGCGCCAGAGGCAGCACTACGAGCGAAGCCAAAAGCAGGTCCGACAGATTGGAAAACAGGGGTTCCTCCGTATGAGCGAGACGCATCACAAGAGGATGCCCGTCGAGATAATGCAGCCTGCTGACGACGCGCACTCGGGTTCCATCGGATAGACGCGCGGAGCGTTCCGAATATCCGCCAACTCCCTCACCCGCAAAAGGGATCCCGCCGAGCGAGCGCCGGCCAAGTTTGTCGTTCCGAAACAACACCGCTCCGTCAGGGGATCTCACTTCCATGAAGCGGTCAATCATGTTCTTCGATTCGGGGTGATTGTGGTAGTCCTCGCGTAACCGCAGTCTCCCATCAGCGCCAAAGAAGAACAGGCCCTCCGTTGTCTCAATTTCCTCAACAGAAAAGCGGTCGAGCTGCTTTTGCAGTTGCCAAAAAAGCAAGGCGCCGGTGGCCCCAAAGGCGAGGAGCAGGAGGGCCGCAAGGATCGACACGTACCAGAGCGTCAAGCGAGTGCGGAGGTGCTTCGGGCGCAGCAGCATCACGGTTCGCCTTCTTCTCGCAGAATGAAGCCGACGCCGCGGACAGTATGCAGGAGTTTTCCCTCAAACTGACCGTCGAGCTTCCGGCGCAGGCGCACCATCTGTGCATCGATAACGTTGTCCAGCGGGGTCTGCCGGGCGGTCTCTTTCCAAACGTCGCGAGCCAACATCTCCCGCGAGACGACTCGGCCCTGATTGGCAAACAGATATGCCAGCAATTCGAACTCGCGAGCGGTCAACTCGATTGGCTGCCCCGCACGAACAACAGATCGTTGGGAAAGCTCCATCTCCAAATCCGCGAGTTTGAATCTTTGGCTCGAATCGAGGGCGCCCCTTCTCGACAGCGCTCGGGTTCGGGCGAGCAACTCGGGGAAGGCGAAAGGCTTCGTCAGGTAGTCGTCCGCGCCGGAGTCGAGGCCGCGCACGCGGTCGTCAACAGCGTCCTTAGAAGTGAGAAGAAGGACCGGCGTTTTGACGCCACGGCGGCGCAAGGTGGTCAGGATTTCAAAGCCGTCATGCCCGGGGAGCATTACATCGAGGATTACCAGGTCGAATGATTGCGCCTGAACCAAATAGAAGCCGTCCTCTCCAGTGTGGGCCACACGTACGGAATATCCGTCCGCCTCGAGACCTTCCTGGAGGGCCTTCGCCATCTTCTGCTCGTCCTCGACGACAAGGATGTTCACGTTCCCTTTATATGGGTGGAGACGGTTCGGCCGCAACTCCGGGATTCTGATACGTGAAATCAACTGACGCCCTCTTCAGAGAGTCAGCGTTCTATGTCACTGCGAGCAAAACGTCCAAAAGGAAGACATGCCTCACCTTTAGTCAATATGCTATGACATATGTATAATAAATATAATATAACATGTAGCACTGATTGCCGATGCTCCGGGAAAATATATGTTTTACTATATATAAAGTTGTGAAATACGTGCCATCGCATATTGGAAACAAACGACTGGATGGGCTCTCCGAAGCCATGCGCCACGATCTCATTGCGATGCGAAAGGGTCACGGCTGGACACAAGCGGAATTGGGGCGGCGCGTCGGGCTGCCGCAGGTGCACATTTCCGGAATTGAAACGGGGAAAGTCGTGCCGCGGTTCAACACACTGGTCGAGTTAGTGCGCGTAATGGGCTACGACCTGCTGCTAGTACCACGGTCTCTGGTTCCTGCCGTCCAGTCGCTAGTCCGCGACCATCAACAATCCGGCCGAGGCCATGAAACGGATGTCGAACGTCCGCTCTATGCGACGAATGACGAAGGAGACTGGCGCGATGGTTCCTGAACGTGAGAAGGTCAACGCGCTAGCCGTCTACCTACACGGACGCCGGGTCGGCGTCATCAACCGTCTGGCAGGAGACCGCTACCTGTTTGCGTTCGAGGAGGATTACGTTGATGATCCGAACCGTCCGACACTGAGCCTTGCTTATAAAGGAGAGGCCGGTGGCTTGGTAACGGCGGTGCGGCCGGTCGCTCGGCGTTTACCACCGTTCTTTTCGAATCTGCTGCCCGAGGGGCACCTTCGAACATACCTGGCCGAGAAGGCGGGAGTGAAGCCAGAACGGGAGTTCTTTCTGATGGCCGTGTTGGGCTCTGACTTGAGCGGAGCCGCGATCGTTAAGCCGATGGATGGAGACGGTGTGGACGATCATGACAGCCAGGATGAGGACCAGCAGCAGAAGGGAATTCTGCGGTTCTCGCTGGCCGGCGTGCAACTAAAGTTTTCCGCGGTGATGGAAACCTCGGGTGGCCTGACGATCCCGGCGCATGGCGTGGGTGGGTCGTGGATACTCAAACTTCCGTCAACACAATACACAGCCGTCCCTGAGAACGAATACGTCATGTTGGAACTGGCCCGGGCCATTGGCATCCAAGCGCCCGCAACTCAGCTTGTGAATGTTGCGGAAGTCGCAGGGATGCCTGCGGAAGTGGCGCGCATCACCGGCAAGGCGCTGGCGGTGGAGCGGTTCGATCGTGGTCCGAGCGGCCGACGCATTCACATGGAGGATTTTGCGCAAGTCTTTGGCCTATTTCCGGACGACAAGTATGGTTCGCGCAGCTATGCGAACATCGCCGGAGTGCTATGGGCCGAAACGGGCGACGCGGGCACATATGAGTTCGTGCGCCGCCTCGCCTTTTCCGTGCTGATCGGCAACGCTGACATGCATCTGAAGAATTGGTCACTCTTATATCCCGACGGCCGGACGCCGGTGCTGTCACCGGCTTATGACTTTGTGTCGACGGTGCCTTACATCCCGGGAGATAGTCTTGCACTATCGTTTGGCGGGAGCAAGAGTCTCGATGCGATCACGCTAGATCAGGTTCGGCGGTTCGCCGACACAGCTCGCCTGCCACTGAAGCCAGTCTGGGATATCGTGGCCGAAACGGTCGAGCGCACGGCGGAGGCCTGGAGCGTGCTTCCACACAAGGATCTGTTGACGACTGACCTTGCGAAGATCATTGACAGACAGATTCAGCATGTGAAGGAAACGATGTAAAGATCAACTACGCGGGCACTGTCGGTGAACGCTACTCGCTGCGAAGCGCCGTCATTGGCTCGATTCTTGCGGCCTTGCGCGCCGGGACGCCGCTTGCGATTCCGGCCAGTACGGGAACCGCTTAAGACGCGGGCGGTTGCTCGGAAAACACCCTGGAAAGTTGGGGCATCACCTTTTTCATGGGCGCACT
>JBAUOG010000829.1:0-1735 GCA_049579625.1 Bryobacteraceae bacterium | reverse complement strand
ACCTACACCCGCGACGCCGAAACGGGATTGGACTATGCTTATCAGCGGTATTACACTGCCGGGCTAGGAAGGTTTATGACGACGGACCCACTAGACGCAAGCGGTAGAGCTAGTGCGCCTCAGAGTTGGAACAGGTACAGCTATGCACATGCAGACCCCGTCAACAGACTCGATCCCGCCGGAACCGATGATTGTGCTGCCACCTTTTGCGTAACTGGATATGGGTCACCGGATGGCTACCTAGATGTTTTTGATGGCGTTGGCGTAGGTGGAGGGGGGCACCTGGCGCCCCGGTACTATCCCTTGGACCCCCCCGACCCCATCCGCCGACCGAAAGTAACGCGACCCTGGGAAGCCCATGAAGCTCTCATGTACGAACTCAAACATCTTTCGAAGAATTGCGCAAAGGTGCTACCGAGCAGTGACACTCTTGTCGATGCGGCAGACTCGTTGGTATTCTGGGACGCAAGGGTCGAGGGTTCTGTTCAAGTCTCGGCAATATATGGAGCAACGCCCTCACAATCAAGGGCCACAATCAGCTCCGAACTTGGCGGCGATGTCGCGGTGACGTTACTCGGCCCGCAACACTCGATCTCGAATCAAGTAGTACTCAGTGCCGCGTTCTACGATAAAAAAACTCCCTTCCAGCAAGGTATCGTGCTTCTGCACGAGCTCCTCCACTATGTTACTCAGGAGGGCGATGCCCAGATTGACAATCCGAAGACGGGGTACGGCATAGTAGGGCTGCCAGAAGACAACGCAAGCTCGATGTTCACAAGATGGCTAGAGAATGACTGCAATAATCCGAGTTAGTCTGGGCATTTCTCTCTTGGCGGCGTCCCAGCACTCCATGAACGCCGGGGCTCAAGATGGGGGGGCGCGGGCCGGCAAATGCGACGAGGGTGTTTGTGACTTTGTCTACAGTGGTCCGGAAACGACCCAGGCTCAGTTTCTTTTGAAGAAACTCGCGGAGCTCCGCACCGCAGAGGGCCATCATGCGAGGATGATTTCCCTCACTGGATTCCGAACCGGACAGCAAGCGAATTCATTCACCGCCGGCAAAGGGCACACCGAGATCACAATCGTTGAAGCAATTCGAATGATTCCCTCAGACTCCTTTCGACGGTCAGTCGAGGCAACGCGGCTTATCGCGATAGGGACAAACACAGTGATTCAGCAGCGTAGCGATGGCGCAGTTCGCTCTGAAGTTTATAGCGGGTCCGACCCTACACGACTTCGGTTCGGCTTTGGGGAGTACAGTCTGCTTCTGTTCGTGCCACAACGCCTCCCTCAGCCCATTTTGCCTGGCGAAACCAAGAGCCATTTGCGCCTGACGTTCTACGTTCAAGGGAAACACCTGCCTTCCGAGCGCGAAGCCCTCCTCGTGTCGCAGGCGTTGGGGCGGGCCTCGGGATCTAGTCATTTCCAAGTGACTATTCGTACAGACCCCTGGTTTCTGGAAGAGTTAGGCCCGACTTGGTTTCCATTTGCCCCGGACAGCCCGGTACCGACGCCAGTGGCATACTCTGCGGCGGGCTCGGTTTACTGCACCTCGAATTTACTCAGACCCGGGCTGCAGTGCAACTCTTCTCGCAAATCCGCAGCAAATTAAGGCCGACAGGGCCGACAGAGGAAAACGGGGTCAGAGAGTGCGCCGGGATAAACCGGCATGAAGCAGGGAATGAAAGAGTCCTACGAGAAAGGAGTAGCGAACCGCTCGGCCCCGAGTTTTGCG
>JBAUOG010000828.1:0-6437 GCA_049579625.1 Bryobacteraceae bacterium | reverse complement strand
CGGGAGAAACATCCGTAGTCTTGACTTGGGCGGGGCATATGCCAGCCGGCAACAACAAGGCGAGCCCGATCAAGATCTCGCGACGCAGTACTGGAAAGACTCTCTTGGATTTCATTCGATTCTCGTTTCATTCCGGCTTTTGGGACATAACTTTCCACTTCGCTAGCGACGTTGTTTCCCCGCCGCGTAAAGCTTCTTTCGCGTCGGTGAGTCGATCGCTTGGATGGCCGCTTCGTATTCAGCCTCGGTGATCTTGCCTAAGTTGCGGCAGTTGAGAAGTGCTGACTTCCAACTTGCCGCCTGGGCGGCGGGAATTGCCCCCAGCGAGTGGAGCTCTGCGTCGAGGCGTTGCAGAATCGTCAGGCACGGGTCGACGGCAACAATCGGCGCCTTACTGACGGCGACGTCGTATCCGTCGTTCACGTCATTAATTGTTGCTACAGGCTGAAAGTCCCAGTTCTTGCCCTTGGAATATACAGCAACACCGCCCTGCCCCACGCCCCCTACGTAGACCAACCCGCTTGCGTCCACGGCAACCCCCCAAAGTATTCCAGGGCCTCCTGGAATTGTCCCAACAAGCAAAGGCGCAGCGCCATAGCCTTTGAAGGCAAAGACCAGAATGCTGTGACCACTCTGGTTTGTGCTGTCCTCAGAGACCACATAGAGATTGTTGTCGCTATCGAAGGCCATATTGACCGGTCCGGGAACTTGGATGCTGGTCGTCGGTGTAAGGGAACTTGGGGCGTAGATGTTAATGACTCCAGGGACTTCAGAAGCATATATAGAGTGGTACAGATAGTTGTTATTGTCGACAGCAATCCTGTCGGTCGGAGGGTCCGCGGTCTGACCGACTGAAAGGCTAAAGTGGGGCCGCGCGTTGAGTTCGCCGCTTGCCTGGTTAACGTTGTACGCCGTGATGAGCCCGGTTCCCACGTCGCCTTTGAGAGCGGGATCGAGACAATTGAGGACGTAGAGCTGGCCAGCTCTATCGACCGCCAAACTGAGGGGGCCATTGATGCCGGATATGTTGCCCCCGAGTGTCTGGCGCGGTTTCACGTTGCCACCGGCGCCCGCGGAATAGACCGCAACTTCGCCACCGCGGTTGCTCGGCTGACTGAGAGTGCATACATACAGACTGTTGGAAGAATCCAGCGTGATGGCCGATCTAAAGTACTTTCTTGACGTAATAAGAGGCGTCACAAGGGTTCGTTTGAGACCGTATCCGTTGTTGATAATGCCGTAGACGTTGACTACAAGCTGATTCGAGATTTGTGTCGGGACGTAAACTTCCACTTCGTTAGCCATATTGCTTTCCTCGCATTTCGACCGATTCTCAGAGTCACTCAGGAATTAAGCACGCCCAAGTTACAGGTCGTCGCATCCGCCACCGACTGCGACGGCCGCCGACGAGGCCCAGCGCGTACCGTCTCTGCCCGGGTTACCGCTGGGACCAGCCTGCCGGAAAACCAATCACGGTGTTCGATCTTGTTGGTCATAAATGTCTTCCCTTGTTTTCCTGAAAAATGTTCTCTTGAAAGATCTCAGAAACTCACTGCCGCTTAGGAAGCTCGACTAGGACCTAATCGAGCCCGAAGGTTCAGCCCGACTCACAATGCCCGTTTTGGGGACTCCTCCGCATGAGCGAGCAACCGCAACATCCACTCCACTGCAATCTTTAGTGCGATGGCAGCTTGAATACGGTGCCGCCCTGGTCTTTTCCAGCCCGGGCAGTGGTCCCGTAGATATTCCCTTCGGGGTCGAAGATCACACCGGCGTCGGGTTGGCCGCCATCGGCGCCGCCGCTGAAGGTGTACAACACCGTCTCATTCCCGGAGGTATCCACCTTGAACACCACTCCGCAGCCTTGACCAAAGCAAGCGCTTGGGCTTACGTAGCCGCCATAATACGTAGTGCCATAGAGGTTGCCCGCCGAGTCGCGGACCAAACTGCCGATGAAGGGCTGGCTGCCATCGGCCCCGCCGGTGAAGGTGTACAACACGGTCTCATTCCCGGAGGGATCCAGTTTGAACACGACTCCGCAGCCCCCAAAACACGCGCTTGAGCCTAAGTCGCCGCCACCACTTGTGGTCCCGTAGAGGTTGCCGGCTGAGTCGCGGATCACACCCGCGCGGGGGAAGCCACCATCCGCCCCGCCCGTGAAGCTGTACAACACTGTCAAGTTGCCGGACTTATCCAGTTTGAAAACGTAGCCACAGCCAGAGCCGTAGCACGTGCCCGCGCCGCCAAGGCTGACGGTTCCGTAGATGTTGCCCACCGAATCGAGGATCGGACTTCCGTAAGATTGGCTCCCATCGGCTCCGCCCATGAAAGTGTGCAACACGGTCTCATTGCCGGTCGGATCCAGCTTGAAAATCACGCCGCAGCCAACACCATTGCACTGGCTCAGGTTGCCGCCGCCCGCAGTGGCCCCATAGAGGTTGCCGGTCAGGTCGCGGGCTAGGCTTCCGATGGGGCTACTCCCGTCGGCGCCAGTGAAGCTGTGCAAAACCGTCTGGCTCCCGGAGGGATCTAGTTTGAAAACCACTCCGCAGCCCGCCAAGTTGGGCGGCGGTGCGGGACACGCGCTGGCGTTGCCGCCCCCAGAGGTCGTCCCGTAGAGATTGCCGGCTGAATCGCGGATCACGCCTGCGTCAGGCAGCCCCCCGTCAGCCCCGCCTGTGAACGCGTAGAGCGCCGATTCATGGCCGAACGGATTCAGCTGGTAGACCACACCCATATTGGCTGTGCCCCCGGCGAAAGTTGTTCCGAAGAGATCACCCACCTCGTCGCGGGTCACGCCGGCAAAGGGAGTGCTCCCGCCGGCAGCGCCGGGGAAAGAATGCAGCGTCGTTTCTTTGCCGGTCCTGTCCAGCGTGTACACAACACCAAAGTTCGCCGAGCCGCCTTCGACGGTAGTGCCGTAGAGGTTACCTGCCCAGTCCCGGATCACACCTCCGTAGGATTGGGCCCCGTCGGTCCCACCGGTGAACGTGTGCAACACCGTCTCGTTCCCGGACCGGTCCAGCTTGAACACCACGCCGCAGCCCTGGCTAAGGCAAGCGCTTAGGTCACCACCGTTCTGAGTTGTTCCATAGAGGTTGCCTAATTCGTCGCTGACTACCCCGACAAAGGGGTAGGCCCCGTCAGCCCCAGTGAAAGCGTGCAACGCGGTTTCGTTCCCGGATTTATCCAGTTTGAAAACCACTCCGCAGCCATTACCGTTGCACGCGCTTAAGTTGCCGCCGCCGTAGGTCGTGCTGTAGAGGTTGCCTGCCCAGTCACGCATCACCTCTCCCTGGGGGTAGGCGCCATCGGCCCCGCCGGTGAAATTGTAAAGGACGGTTTCATTGCCGGACGTATCCAGCTTGAAAACCACACCGCAGCCAAAGCCGCCGCACGCGCTCATGTTGCCGCCGTTTCCCACGGTCCCATAGAGGTTGCCCGCGGCGTCGAGCATCAAACTTCCGGACGGGTAACCTCCATCAGCGCCACCCGTGAAGGTGTGCAACACCGTCTCATTCCCGGCCCTGTCAACTTTGAAAGCCACGCCCGCGCCAGCTGAGCCACCCAATAGGGTCGTCCCGTAGAGGTTGCCGGCAGGGTCCAGGACTAAACCAGCGAAGGGGTTATCCCCATCGGCCCCGTTGGCGAAGCTGTGCAGCACCGTCAGTTTGCCCGCCGGGTCCAGTTTGTACACCACGCCCGAGCCCGTACCGCCCGCCTCGGTCGTCCCGTAGAGGTTACCGGCGAAGTCGCGGGCCAGATTTCCTACGGGCGCGTTTCCATCGGCGCCGCCGGTGAAGCTGTATAGCACGGTCTGCCTGCCGGCCGGGTCCAGCTTGTACACCACGCCAAAACCCACGCCTCCGAGGAGGGTCGCCCCATAGAGGTTGCCGTCTTCGTCGCGGATTACCCCTCCCTCGGAGAGGGACCCTTTCGGCGCCTGGTTTTCGAAATTGTAAAGCACCGTTTCAGCCGATGCGGGTTTCTGCGCTGTGTCAGTTTGAACGGTAGCGGGTTGCCGCAGCCGGAGCCGGTTCTTCAGGTGGGCCGGCAGACGATCAGGCTGGGCTTGCTGAGGCGCGGGTACGGGCATCAAATTTGGAGGGACGCGTTGTCCCGGCTGACTGCCGGCAGGCTGACTCCAAGCCGCCATGGCCGAGCCGAGGGCTAAGGCAGGCAGGAAGACCGAAGCGAGTAGCCGGGTTCGCCGCCTGGGACGAATATCTACAACGCTCGTATTTGAGCGAGTGTTGTTGCGGGTTGAAGGTGTAAGGTATGCCGCTCGGCGAGTTCGCGAAGTGATTTCGTTCTTGGCTTGACTCAACATGCTATTCCTTTCGTTTCGAAAGTCGGTTACGAGCGAAGGGACGAAGCGATCCCACGCCCAGCCAGAGTTAGCCGAGCCGGCAGTTGCCAGTTGCTTCCGGCATGTCTCGTGTCGCTAGCAGAAGGGTGCTACGGCTTGCAGGGGCCGTAGACCTTCAGGACCTTCTCGACTTGGATCGAGGGCGCTGACTTGGGGCCGGACTTATGGCCCTTCAGCTTCGCGTGGTCGCCCACGGGCAGCGATGGGCCGCCGTCCAGCGTCCGCTTCAGCGACGCAACCCTCGGCAACGCCCTTGTTGAGGGCGTAGTAAGTGATTCCGAGTCCCGCTACCGCGACCACCACGATCCCGACGATGATGCCCGTTTCCGCACCTTGGGCGAGGTTCCCGACTCCAAAGCCGGGCTGACTCGTTTGAGCCCTCGCCGAGCTCAGGGCAAACAATCCTAGAACGAGATAGCAAACTGCACGCATGATTACCTCCTCCTGTTTACAAAAAGAAACTTGGGCGCCCGTGGTGGCACGGGCTTCAGCATGAGCGGGCGGCGGCCCGTCACAAGTGTCAGAAACGTCCCGCGATTCGGGAGAGCGGACCCGTGGAACAGCCTTTAGGCTGTGGCGGTGTATGGAATTCAGCCTGTGTCGACAAGGGTGGGCTTCCTCAGCCTCTGACAGCCTTCGCAGCAGCCTTCTTGGCGCGGCTGGCCACTCGTTTGCGTAACGCGCCGCACAGGATCACCCCGCCCGCGATCAGGGCGAATGTGGATGGTTCCGGCGCGAGTGCCTCCAGAAATCCGTCCGCTGCGAATGCGTCGGCAGCCGTGGTGGGATGGAAGCTATCGAAAAACAGATATTGCGAAGGGTTAGAACAGACTGTGGTGCCGTTGTAGCAGGGATCGGTAACATCGGTGAAACCGAATGCCGCCGGGTTGGCGACCATTGCGCGTATCAGCGATGCCGTATCGTAATACGCGACTCCGGCCGGAAGGTCCGCACCCAGTTCCGCGTTAAAAGCAGCGGAGAGGGCCGACCCTTCCGCTGCCCCGGCAGGGCCCAGGCTCTGAAAGTACGGAGTAAGTCCCAGATCCGGCATGCCCGGCACCAGAATGTGTTGGGCGCCGAGTAGCTCCAAGCTGGTCACAATACCCAACTCATTACTGACAGCCCGGTTGATAATGGCCGCCGGTGTCGTGTCCAATGGCGAAGGCGAAAGGAGATCATCCGGACCGCCCCACACGATAAACAGCCCGCCTTTCAGGTACGGTCCAAGTGACGCCTTAGTCCCTGCGAACACAGTTTGCATCCCGGGCAGAGAATACGTACCGAAACTTGTGGGCGTGCCGCCATCGCCATAATTACCGATTCCGGTGGTAGCGCCGATCCAGGCAAAATCCACCAGGGGCGCACCGAGTTTGGTTGCGAGTTGTTCGACAGCAACAGGTCCGTTGGATCTTCGGCCTGCGTAGTAGGGCGCTCCCGGCTGTCCCGTTGCGGCGTATAAGTTGCCATTGTCGGAAAGGCTGTCTCCGTAAACAACGACGGCACTGTATGTAGTCGCCTGGGCAACCGCGGATAGGCTCGAAAGAACCAGAGCCAGTGTGAGAACACATTTCAATGGCAGAGATAACAACATTTTGGATATCCTCCCCAATGCCAGTGCTTAACGTAGTATCCTGAGCGGATAGCTAAGCGGTAGTCGCCGGCGTGAGGGCCGATGTAATGCCCCTCCATCCTCTCAATTGCATGCGTTTTGTCTTCTTAAACTGGCCCCTGTCCAGTAAGGCGCGAATTGAGCGTCAAAGTAGCAACCGAGTTCGCGAAAAAGTTGAATAAAAATAAACGCTGTCGCTAGCTCGTAAAAACCGGCTGGCGCATGGCCTTAGCTTCTAAAGGGTGTGATGTGCCGAGACTACGGAGCCCCGAATGGCAGAGCCGTTGACGGACGAAGTCACCCGGCTGCTCAAGGCGTGGACTGCCGGGGACGAACACGCTCTGGAAAAACTCACGCCAATGGTGTATGAGCAATTGCATCGAGTCGCGCAACGCTGCATGGCGGGTGAACGGCCCGGCCACACCCTGCAAACCACCGCCCTCGTGAACGAAGTCTATT
>JBAUOG010000827.1:0-4563 GCA_049579625.1 Bryobacteraceae bacterium | reverse complement strand
TGGTGTCCCGGCCACAGCCAGTCGCTATCTCATGACAAAGATCCTGCGCGATGAGTGGCACTTCGACGGATTCGTGGTCAGCGATTACAACGCCATCGAGGAGCTGATTCATCACGGTGTCGCGATCAACGCTGCCACGGCGGCGCAGAAGGCCCTGGACGCAGGCGTTGAAGTGGACATGATGGGGCACATTTATGACCGCGAACTTCCCGGGCTGGTTCGGTCGGGAAAAATTCCAGAAGCGACTCTCGATGAAGCCGTACGCCGCGTGTTGCGTGTCAAGTTCGCGCTCGGCATCTTCGAGCACCCCTACGCACGCTCCGGCGATGAGGTGACGGCGGCCGTGGCTGCGCACCGTCCTTTGGCGCGAAAGGCTGCGGAAGGGTCCATCATCCTGCTTAAGAACGACGCGTCGAATGCGGGTGCCCGGGTACTCCCTCTGCAGCCTGCCGCAAAAAAGATCGCATTAATCGGCGCGCTGGCGGACGCTGCCGGGGAGATGGCCGGCACCTGGGCGATGGGTGCCCGGACTGAGGACATCGTCACGTTGCGCCGCGCGATGAAAGAACGCTGCCAGCAAGCGGGTTGCTCGCTCGACTACCAGAAGGGAACGGAGATTGACGATGCCTCCGAAGCCGGTTTCCCGGCCGCTGTTGATGCGGCGAGGAAGGCCGACGTTGTGGTGCTCGCGCTCGGCGAAGGACAAGGCATGAGCGGGGAAGCTGCCTCGCGGACCCAGCTTGACTTGCCTGGTAATCAACAAAAGCTACTGGAAGCCATTAGCAAGCTCGGCAAGCCGACCGTGCTAGTAGTGTTCTCGGGCCGCCCGCTGGTGCTCGACTGGGCGGCCGAGCACGTTCCAGCCATTCTGGAAGCGTGGTTTCTGGGTGATGAGGCCGGCCCGGCCCTCACGGAGGTTCTCTTCGGCGACGCCAACCCGAGCGGCCGCGTCCCGATCAGTTTCCCACGTGCGGTAGGGCAAGAGCCTCTTTATTACGCCCAGCTTCCGACTGGCCGTCCGGCGGACGGCCGTGACCTGGTCCCATCCGACGGAGCAAAGGGCACGAAGTTCTTCTCGCGCTACCTCGACGTTCGCAACGACGCCCTTTTTCCGTTTGGCTATGGACTCTCCTATACACGATTTGCTTATTCCGACGTAACCGTGAATGCGGCGACGCTTCCTCTCTCAAGGGCAAACGGCCCCGACCACACCTCCACGCTTCTCACCGTAACCGCGACGCTCAAGAACACGGGGTCCTGGGCTGGGACTGAAGTCGCACAGCTCTACGTGAACAATAACGGCGCCAGCGTGTCCCAGCCTGTGCGTCTACTGAAAGGCTTTCAACGCGTGACTCTACAGCCGGGCGAATCGAAACAGATCACCTTCGGCCTTGGCTTCGAGGAACTTTCTTTCTACAACGCTGAGAGCAAGCAGGTGATCGAACCGACGCACTACAGGCTATGGGTCGGCGGAAGCTCTCTGGCATCGCAGAGCGCTACCTTCGAGGTGACGCAATAGGGTAGCGGCATGGCGATCACGATTCGACGGGCATTGGAGGCGGACTTCGAAGGGATCTGGCCGATTCTGCGGGAGGTGATCGAGCGCGGCGATACGTTCGCGTATGACCCGGCGACCACTAAGGAAGAGGGGCGGACCATCTGGATGGAGACGCCGGTTGCGACGTACGTGGCGGAAGTCGATGGCGTAGTCGCGGGAAGCTACGTGTTGCGAAGGAACCAGCCCGGTCGTGGATCGCACGTCGCGAACGCCGGATATATGGTGAGCAGCGCCTACCGGGGGCGGGGGATTGGACGCGCCATGTGTGAGCACTCGCTGATCGAAGCGCGAGGCATGGGATTTCGAACCATGCAGTTCAATCTGGTTGTGAGCACCAACGAGACGGCAGTGCGGTTGTGGGAGAGTTGCGGCTTCCGCGTGCTGTGCGTACTGCCAGAGGCGTTCCTTCATCCCGAGAAGGGGTATGTGGGCGCCAGTTTGATGCACCGATACTTATGAGTGTTCTGTGAGTGACACTTGTTTGCGTCGACTTACAAAGTGACTTGCGCCAGCGTGGTGCCCGAATTCTGATCGATCAGGAAAAACGTCAGCCCCGGCGATGCCCACGCACCCGTGTTAGCAGCGCCCGATGGGCCGCCGCTGGCGAAAAGCGTTCCAATAGATGAGCCGACTCGGATGAGTGTCGACGAATACCCCGGTGCATTCCAGGTCACCGTCACCACGTTCGTGCCGGCGGGCAGAGAATCGGGACTCGCCGAGATGGTCGGGTTGCCTGCCGTTGCGGATTGCAGGGTCAGGCTGGCAAGGGTTGTGCCGGTTGTTGGGTTGATCAGGTAAAACGTCATGCCGGTCGATGCCCACGGACCCGTCATTGCCGTGCCGGAAGCTCCGCCTTCGGCAAAGAGAGTTCCGGTTGGCGAACCCACCCGGATCAACGCCGAGCTGTATGCGGGGGCGTTCCAGGACAAGGCGACTACGTTCGTACCGGCAGGCAGGGGGTTGGGATTGGCGGAGAGCGTGGGGGCGCCACCGACGCTGGCCGCTTGCATGGTTAAGGTTTTCAGCGTTGCGCCGGTGCTCTGGTCGATGAGATAGAACACCATGCCGGGGGCTGCCCAATTGCCGGTTGTGGCGCTGCCCGATGGGCCACCGCCGGCGAACAGCGTTCCGGTCGCTGAGCCGACCCGGATCAATACCGACGAGGACCCGGGCGCATTCCAGGTGAGCGTCACGACGCTTAGACCGGGGGGAACCGAGGCCGGACTCGCCGTCAACGTAACGGTCGGTTCGGCATCTTCCAGCCACGGCTGGATGAGCGGATAAATCGCAGAGAAACTCGTGAAGTAGTCGCCATAAACGGGTAGGGTACAGCCGTATACGGAAGGGCTCGCTGTTCTCTGCGTGGAAGATTCAACGGCGATTAACTGGGAAGCGCTGTTGAACTGCCCGCCTCCCGAACTGCCGTTGTCTAGTAATCCCAGGCTTGGGAAGAAGTCCAGAAAACTCGGTTCCATGGTCCCAGTGAGAGTCCCCTGAGTAAATGCCTGCGGCAGATTCCTGGGGTGGGTGATCGAGTAGACCGTCTCTCCCGTTTGACTTGTGTTCCAGCCCGCATAGTAGACAACCCCCGGAGGACTGTTTGCCAGTTTAAGAAATCCAAAATCGGGGACGCTCAAATCAATCATGCCCGAACCCGGCGGCGCCTCTTTCAGAGACGAAGCGAGTAACGTGGCGCCTGCCACCGAGGGATAAGCCGAACCAACCGGAAACGGTAGCGAACTCAAATCGCCGAACGCGCCATTCTGGCCGGTGCAAAATGGAGTCTTGAATTTGAAAAACGATTCCAGCTGTGTGAGGTCCTGCCCGCCGACACAATGTCCGGCGGTCAAAACGTAGGGCGTATTAGTGGCATTGCGATCGATCACCAGTGTTCCGCTGCAAGTTTGGTTGGCAAAGACCAGATACACATCGGCCAACGACATCAATTGCACGTACGGGTTGGCTGACGAAATGTAACAACTTGCATCCTTGAAGCAGGTAATGTCGCCGCCGGGCGGCCCCAACACGGGCCCGGACGCGGATGACTTGGGCACGGGAACGGGTGCGCCGCCGGGCGTGGGGAAGGGATGCGAGGCCCACCAGTGGTAAAGCTCCGGTACGAGGAACGAAAGCTGGGGAGACGCGCCAGGCTCTGGCATGAAGTCCACTTGCACGGTCTCCGCGAAGATTGTGTTCGTCCAGAACCCGCCGGAACCGTGGGGTCCCTTCGCCGTAAACGACACGGCCGATTCCACCTGATTGGGATCGAAAACCCACAGCGTCCCGGTACCCACGTCGAAGTTTTTAATGTGGAGCCGCACGCCGGTGGCTCCCAAAGAGCGGACTTGCAAAGACCATACCTTGCTCCCGTCCATGTTAGTCCACCACTGGCCGGAGGAAGCGTCGAACCCAACCAACGGCCGGTTGACACCCACACGGCTCTCATGCGGCGGTTCGGACAACTGAGAAATCGTGTCAGGCTCCAGAGCCGGCAGTTCCAGAAGAGGAACAGAGCGCGGACCTGGCGAGAATGACGGAGCGCTGCGGACGATGGGTGTTTGTTTGGGTGGAGTGTATAAGCGTCCGGGAGCAGACACGTCCTGTTGCACCTGCGACAGAACAGGAAGACCGAATAGGAAAAGAAGGGCCACTACGCGCCAAGGTCCGACGCCGCGACAGAACACGAATGTGCCCAAACCCCTCGTTCTCCCTACCCGCCTGGTTAACATTTTAGGCGCAATCATGGCAACGCAACGTAATCTGCACGACAAGAACCTCGAATTCAGTGAGCAAAGGACTGCATTCCCCAAAAGGACTACCGGCCCCTTGCACAAAGCTAAATCCGGTCCCACGCCTGCCACCGGACCGGTGAGCACGCTGGCTTACGGTAAGTCTGACGCTGGATCTTTGAAGAGTATTTCGAACCTAACGAATTAAGCGGCTCGGGCACGGACAACCTGCTAACGTTGCGTGCTCTCTGCCTCGGAGCCCGCAAGCGGTATGGC
>JBAUOG010000826.1:0-5297 GCA_049579625.1 Bryobacteraceae bacterium | reverse complement strand
GGACAGGCACCTGTGTCCCAAGGCGCGCACACATCTCCGTATCGCGTCACCGAAGCCCGTCGCCGCGTGGACACAGCGAGCCTGTCCCCAGATCAACAACACCTGTTTTCAGAGCAACCGCGCGCGTCAGCAAGCGGATGCGCTTCATCCAATGTTTACGGGCCTCGGGACGGGATTGCGGAACGTCCCCAACCCCTTACCGAGCCGCGACGGTTACGGAGCGGTTGCCCGGAATCTGTGTCAACACCCCGGCACGCACTCCGCTTGGCCTTTTTTCAGCAACGTCTGAAGCACGTCCTCACAGCCGTCGCGCTGTGCACAGCTGCCCTTTTCGCGAATCAGGTCGCCAGTTGGCAGATCGGCCCGTGGGAGCGTACGCCTGACGCAGCTCCGGTGATCGCGCCCAACAAGGATTCGCTATTCCGCAACCCGGTGGATGGGAAGCAGGTCCATTGGGAAGCCCTCCACACATTCAATCCCGCCGCCATTGCGCGAAACGGCAAGATCTACGTTCTCTACCGTGCCGAGGATGACTCCGGCGTAATGCAAATTGGCATGCACACGTCCCGTCTGGGACTTGCCGAAAGCGACGATGGCATCCACTTCACTCGCAGTCCCGAGCCTGTTCTCTACCCCGGCAAGGATAAGCAGAAGAGCCGGGAATGGCCGGGTGGCTGCGAAGATCCGCGCATTGTGGAAAGCGAGGACGGCACCTACGTTCTGACCTACACGCAGTGGAATCGGAAGAAAACCGACGCGGCCATTGCCACCTCCAGAGATCTGACTCACTGGACCAAGTACGGTCCCGCGCTCGGCACGCATGGCAAGTATGGGCCACTCTCATACAAATCCGCCGGGATCGTCACCCACGTCCAAGGTGGCCGTCTCATTGCAGCCAAGATCGGCGGCAAATACTGGATGTATTGGGGCGAAGGCGTCATACGCCTTGCAACCTCCGACGATCTCATCCACTGGAAGCCCGTCGAGGATGAGCATGGCCAAGCAATCGAAGTGTTGTCGAAACGAGACGGGCGCTTTGACAGTTCGTTTCCGGAGACCGGCCCGCCGCCAGTGCTAACCACCAATGGAATCGTCGTTCTGTACAACGGCAAGAACGCCCCGACTGGCGGTGACCCGGCACTCGGCCCGGAGGCCTACGCCGTTGGCGAGGCTCTGTTCGCGGCGGATGCCCCCGCCAAGCTCATCGCGCGCACCGATCAGCCCGTGTTCAAGCCGGAATTGCCATTTGAGAAGACCGGCCAATACGCCGCCGGCACGACTTTCGCGGAAGCCTTGGTTTGGTTCCACAATCAGTGGTTCCTCTATTACGGTTGCGCCGATTCGAGAGTGGGAGTTGCCATCGCCCAAACGCCCCGGCCGTAGCCGGCAGTCCTGCCACACTTTCGGTTAGCATAGTCTTCGGGCCTCGACGTTGTGGCGCAGGCTGTTAGCCTGCCGAGCCGAGAGTCGTCTCGGCTTTGGCCGGTTGTCGACATTGTCAACCGCCGTGGAGCGACTAAAGGACTGAGGATGAGAATGCGCCTCGCGCGGGTAATATTGGTTTGCTGCCTGTCGCATCCCGGGATCATGGCTCAGGTCGAACCTCCAGCCGAAAGCCCGGTGGACCCGTTCCTGACGATGGCCCGGCAGTCCGCTGTAGCTTTTGGCGAAAAGCTTCCCAATTTCGTTTGCCGGCAACTGACTACCCGGTACCGAAGAAACCTGAGCGACGGCTCTTGGCAGCAGCTTGACATCATCTCGGTCGACGTCGCTTACAACCGCAAAACAGGGGAAAGCTACAGCAATCTCCAAGTCAACGGCGCGCCTGCCGGCAATCAGATGTTGGCGCTCTCCGGCAGCAGCTCCGTCGGTGAATTTGCTCTCGACTTGCCGAATCTCTTCGCTTCCGCCTCCGACGACGACTTTCACATCAATGAAGATGTCGTGCTGAACGGTCTGCCAGCCCGGGTCTACGCCTATGAAGTGGGCCAGAGCGCCTCACGCTGGAACATCAAAGAGCGCGATATCGTGGTCACTCCCGGTTATGCTGGCCGCATTTGGATCGATAAGAAGCTAAGTCGCGCGATTCGGTTGGAGATGATCGCCGACTCGCTGCCCCCCACTCTCCACGCCGATCAGATCACAACCACCATCGACTTTGGACCCGTGGATCTCGGAGACGGAAATACCTACTTTCTCCCCACCGGCTCGGAGACCACATTCTGCAAACGCGATAGCGGCGCGTGCGACCGTAACACCACGGAACTCCGCAACTACCGCAAGTTCGGCGCAGAATCCAACATCGCTTTCGGAGAAATACCGAAAGAGTTCGGATTGAGTTCGGCCACACCCACGCCGGCTCCCTCATCGGCGTCGTCGCGCGGCAAGCGAGGAAGTTCGAAGGAGCCGCTGTTCTCGTTTGTCGGCGTTGTGCGTCCCCCGCAGGACAAGAGCATGATCCTGGAACTGGATGATACCCGCTTCATCTTGTTTACGGCCGGGGGCGCTGCTCCAATCGGCCTGTCGCCTGGAGATCGCATCCACATCGAGAGCGACGACTATGATAGCCGTGGTCTGCTGGCCCGCTCCTTTAGCGTGGTTCAGGCCGCACCCGTAGCCGCTCCTTCGCTGGCTGAGCCCACGATCGCGGCGACCCCGCCGGATCCGATCGTTGAGCAAGCCCGCGAAAGCGCAAAAACCCTGGTCCTGGCGCTTCCCAACTTTCTTTGCAATGAGGAAGTAAGGCGCTATAGAAACTGGCCGAAGCATAAACAATGGCAGTTCGAAGACACGCTCTCAGCGGAGCTTCTCTACAGCAGAAAGAACGGCGAAGACTACCGCAATATCCGCATCAATGGTGAGCCGACGAAAAAGCACTGGCTCGAGTTGGGTGGCGACGTCTCCACCGGAGAGTTCGGCAGCCTGCTACAAGGCGTTCTCTCAAAGCGTGGCGGTGGCTTCAAGTTTGAAGCAGAGGACACGGTAGATAACACGCCCGCTCGCCGGTACAGCTTCCACGTCTCCCACGAGGAATCGGACTGGACGATTATGTCCGAATATCAGTTCATCGTCCCGGCCTATAGCGGGAAACTGTGGTTTGACCGCGACTCCAATGCCGTCTTGCGCGTCGAAAGACATGCCGAGGACATTCCAACCGCGTTCCCCATCAGCAGCGTGGACACTGAAGTGAACTTCGGTCTGGTTCACCTGGGGTCATCCGAAACCTACGTCCTTCCGGTGCGAGCTGAGACTCGCGCTTGCTACCGCGAGAAGCAGGAATGCAGCCGCAAGACCATCGACTTTCGCAACTACAAGAAGTTCACCGGCGAGTCAAAGATCATCTTCTGACAAGAGCTTAAAGCCCATCGGGGACGCCGCGGGCTGGAGTTCCGCTTTCCCGTGTTCGCCAAGCGCCGGCGAGGCGTCAGCCCGCCGTGGGCGTCGTAGCCGCGTCCCCAACGCGACAAGGCCCACAGGGTACTTTTCAGAGCAACCGCCCGCGCCAGAGTCCGTCGGATGCCTGCCGGCACTGAACCGCGCGCGTCAGCAAGCGGATACATTCCTAAGTCGACCGACTGCTAGCGGAGCCGTGACCGTCTGGGAGCGGACCTCCGAAGCGTCATCCTTCGACGAATCAAACAATCCGCGCCCTGGGGATTAGTTAGCTCCAGCCATGTTCCTAATTCTTCACGGCTTGTCAAGCAAGGGATACGCTCGTTTTCATTCCCCACAGTGACCGAAAGCCATCCGGCGTCCGCCCTGGAATGACCGCACGTTTGTCGTAACCCGATCCAATGACCCGTTGTTAAACAGCGTGTTACAACATACTACTAAAAGTGGAGCGGAATTAATGTCCGTTTCTCGCCAAATTACTATACGCTTAGTGCTTTATGGGAGTGACGAGCCTTCCCACACGAAACCATTAATCGGGAAGAACGTCTGTTCCAAGAAGCGAGAGGGACCGAACGTGGGGGACGCGAGCCAAAAGTTAGTCGAGCCGAAGCTCAATGGCAAGCTGATCGCCAGCGAGATGATCAGGAACATGGAGCTAGGCCGATTTGAGATGGCCTACACTATTCTGCTGCCCTGCGTTTTCACAATCTACCTGAATCCCGAAGACAGCGCGACGCTTGCCGGCGTGTATAGCCTGATCGCGGAGGATGCGAAACGCGCGCTCCGGGCCCGCGTTGCAGAGCTGAATTCACCCTCCAAAATGCTGGGCCTGCGGCGGAATGCCAAGCCGCCAAAGGAGTACAAGATTGTCGGCCGCGACTGGAGCATCGAGTTTCTTCCGGACGCGGAAGTCCCCCGTGGCGATATCGAAATCCATTCCGAGCTGAGTGAGGTCGTTCAGCCGGGCTACCGCGGCACCAAGACAACCCTGCTAGGACGGGAACCAACCGCCGGAGGCCGAACCACCAGCCCGCGCACAGCCTCAAAACCGCTCCGTGACCAGGCGTTCGCCGAGATTCGATATCAGGACGACTCGGGTTCGCAGGTCTACTTCATGACGCAGAATGAATTACGAATCGGCCGGGGAGGAAGTGGCCAACCGATGGACCTGGCGCTCTATACGACCGACGAGGTTTCAAGGGAGCACTTAATCATCCGGCGCGAACCAGGAACAGGCGTCTTTTCGGTCGTTGACCTCAGCACGAATGGAACCTGGGTCGACGGCAAGCGCCTGACTCGCGGCGTCGAGGAACTGTTGCTCAACCGGTCAGCCATCGGAGTGGGGGAAGTACTCACGCTCAGCTTTGAGGCGCGATCATGAAGTTCCTCTACGCCGCCCACGTACCGTACGTTCTGGTATTTCTCTGTTTTGCAATCGCACTGATCTGCAGCCAGTTCCGTCGGAGACGGCTATGAACGCGGCCATTACGTACCGGTCCGGCGCGGCTAGCGATCCCGGTCACGAGCGGGCCAGCAACGAAGACCGCATTCTGGCGGATGATGCCAGCGGTGTGTTCCTGGTGGTCGATGGCATGGGCGGACATGCGGCTGGTGAACTGGCGGCCGACACGGCGGCGCAAGTCATCGCCGAGCAGATGCGACATCCCGCGGGCGACGTCGAAAGGACCATCCGCGCAGCGATCACAGCAGCCAACAACCGCATCTATGAGCTGGCCGAGTCTCACGAGGAGTGCCACGGCATGGCCTGCGTCCTCACTCTGGCGGTCGCGCACGATGACCATTTCACGGTCGGGCATGTCGGTGATTCCCGTCTTTATCTGATTTGGAACGGCAACCTGCGGAAGATCACCTCCGACCATTCACTGGTCGGGGAAAAAGAAGAC
>JBAUOG010000825.1:0-2294 GCA_049579625.1 Bryobacteraceae bacterium | reverse complement strand
ACGTACCTCCGGCGTATTTCACGGTGGGGGCGTATTTCACGGGGGGGGCGGAGGGCACGGCGGCGGTGGAAGAAGGTGATTCGCTCGATGACTAGAACGTTTTGTACGATTTGCGTGTCGCTGTGGTTTGTGTGGGCCGCCCCGGCCATTGCGCAGGAGCGCTTCGACTCTCCTGAAGCCGCCGCGAATGCCCTCATCGAGGCTGCAAACAAGCGCGACGCCGAGAGGCTCTCAGCCATTCTAGGCCCACATGCCAAAGGCATCCTAACGTCCGGAAACCCCACTCGAGACAGCGCGGAACAAGCTGAGTTCGCCCGCTTGGCCCGCGCGAAGCATCGGTTCGAATTTGCTTCTATGAACCCGAGTCGCGCGGTCCTTTCGATTGGTGACGAGGACTGGCCGTTTCCAGTCCCAATAGTCCGCTCGGACGGGAAATGGAGCTTCGATGCCTCTGAGGCCGAGACGGAGATCCGCGCACGGCAAATCGGCGCCTATGAACTCGACGCCATCGAGATTTGCCGGGGCTTCGTCCGGGCTCAGCAGAAGTACGCTTCCGAAGATCGTTCCAAAGACGGCATGCTGGAGTATGCGTCGCGCTTGATGAGTTCGCCCGGCCGGCACGACGGCCTGTATTGGCAAGGAACGGATGAGCCCTTAATCCCCGAGCGCTTTGCTCAAGCTGAGTGGGTTGGTCTAGGCAAGGAGTCCGCCAAGCCCTACCACGGATATTATTTCCGGATTCTCGCGAGGCAAGGCTCCAATGCACCGGGTGGGGCACACAATTATGTTGTCAAAGATAAGCTCATTGGCGGCTTCGGTCTGGTAGCATGGCCAGCGGAATATGGAGTCACGGGAATCCAAACGTTTATCGTTAACCAGAACGGCATCGTCTTTCAAAAGGACATTGAGCCGGTCCCCGGGAAACCGGCGTTACCGATCACCAGTTTCGATCCCGACGACTCCTGGGAACCAGTGGATTAGCTGACCTAGCTCCTCCGGTCGTCGGCTATTTGCAGCAGTCAGAGTCGTGCGTCCCCGGTGGGCCGAAAACGAATCTTCGAGGGTGTTAGTTAGGCGCTCTTGTTATTTCCGCTTGCAAGAACCTGCGTCCAAGCAGACCGGAGGGTTGCCTGTGCCTCAGCGCTGAGCGGCTTGGGCATTACTTCCGGTGAATGCTGGCGGCAAAGCGCGATGGTTGTCTTGAGGCTTTTGGCAAACTCGATGCAGGGTGCGCAGTCTGTCATGTGCGACTCGATTTCCGCACAAGCTTCCGGCGGCAGTTCCAGATCGAGGTATTCGGAGAGCAGCGCGAAGATCTGCTTACACCGTTCGGGATCGTGTGCCATGGTTCACCTGCCGTTACCTGACCTGGCTGGATTTAGGTACTGGTCGAGTTTCTTCCGCAAAGCGAGGCGCACGGTGCAAGCGCGTCTTGACCGTATCGGCGCTCACGGCGAGAATCTGCGCCGTGTCTTCGGTGGATAAAGCTTCGACGTCGCGCAAAAGAACAACGGATTTGTAGCTATCGGGCAGCGCGGCGATCGCCCCATCCAGGTGTTCTTTCAACTCGGACCGAAGAAGAGTGTCATCTGGGAGATCCGACCAGTCGGCAATCTCGATGTGCCGGTGTTGCCCATCGCCGTAGACAACTGGAACAAACTCGTCGAGCGATAGGTCCCGGGTTGGGGCGAAGACGCCGTGGCGCCGCTTAGTAAGGCAGGCGTTCCGGGCGATGCGAAAGACCCAGGACCTAACTCGCTCGGGTTCGGGCAGATCATCCAGATGCTGGAATACGCCCAGCAAGGTATCCTGAGCCACCTCTTCGGCATCCTCTCTCTGGCCGCACATCAGCCAGCTATAGTTAAAAACCTTCGCCCTGAAATGCTCAACGAATGCGTCGAAAGCAGCGGGATCACCCGCCAGCACACTCCGGGTCAGCTCTGTCTCTTGTTCCCTGGTCACGCCAGACTGATTGTATCGGCCTGACTCCAGGACGAATTAGGAGGCGTGCGCCAGTTCCCCAACCCGAACCACGGTCTCGATGTGAGGACTATGGGTCAAGGTGTTGTGGATCAAGCAACTCTCGATGGACCGTTGAATCCAGGACGCCTGTTCGGGAGGGCATCCTGGCGCTTCCACCTCAATCACGATGTGGTCTAAACGTGCGGGTTTGGTTGCCTTATCCGCAGTCACCTTGACCGTTAAGCCATCGCTGGGCAAAGAGCGCGCCTTCAAATAAGCGAGCGCGTAGAATCCGGCGCAGGTGCCTAAAGAAGAAAGGAGCAACTCGGGCG
>JBAUOG010000824.1:0-2685 GCA_049579625.1 Bryobacteraceae bacterium | reverse complement strand
ACCTCGCGAGGGCAAGGTCCCGCATGGCATCGCCCGGCTCATTCAGTTTGAGTTCCGAGAGCGCCAGAGCATACAGTTCAACGGGATCGTTGGGAGAATCCTGCAAGAGCGCCTGTAATCGTTTCTGCGCGTCCTGCAGGTAATTTGGGTCATTCGTCGATGCCATCAATTTGGCAATAAGAAGTTGCGCTGCCCGGTGTTTCGGATTTATCTGCAGCGCCTGGCGGAGTGAAGCGCCCGCGCGGACGCCATCCCCCACAGCCAGGTACGCGATAGCCAGTTGGTAATACGCTTCCGCGTTGCCTGGCGTAGCCTTCAGCGCATTTTGAAACTCAAGGATGGCGCGCTGAGCATCCTTTTTCTTGAGCTGATTTTTGCCGTTCTCGATAAAACGAGCGCTCCTGGCCTCCGGCGACGATACGCACGAAGAGAGCGCAAACGTGAAAAGCAGAAGCCACGGAACACTTCCCATCCGGGCTATCGATCGTACCAACTTCATAAATGCTCCTTGCCCTATCCCGGCCCGTCTATCGGTGCCGGCGGCTTTTCGGATAGCCGGGCACAGGCCCCGGAAACCTGCCGACGTCCGGTGTTTCATCTGCCGCCGTGCCCGCCGGCCACGATTTTAATGGTTTTCAGCATAATCGCGAGATCAAAGATCAGCGACATATTCTTGAGATAAAAGAGATCGTACTCGAGCTTTCGGTACGCGTCCTCGACGCTGGAGCCGTAGCTATACTGCACCTGGGCCCACCCGGTCAGCCCCGGCCGGACGGAGTGACGTTCCTCGTAATATGGAACCTGTTCGCGCAGATCCGTGACGAAGTTCGGCCGCTCGGGCCGGGGCCCCACAAAGCTCATGTCACCCTGGATCACATTCCAAAACTGCGGCAACTCGTCCAGTCTGTACTTGCGAAGAAAGCGTCCAATCCGCGTGACACGGGGATCGTTTTGACTCGCCCACTTCGCCTCGTTTGGTTTCTCAGCGTCCTGGCACATCGAGCGAAACTTCAGCATCTGGAAGTTTCGATCCATCCGCCCAATCCGGATCTGCCGGTATATCACAGGGCCTTTGGACTCGAGACGGACTACAATCGCAACGAGAATCATCAACGGCAGTGCGAGCACCATGGCGACTATCGCAACCGCAAGATCCAACGCCCGTTTCAGAACGTCGTTCCACCGCGATCGGTGGAAGCCGTCGGAGAAAACGAACCAACTCGGCTTCACGACATGCAACGAAATGCGTCCTGTCAGCGCGGAAAGCGCAGTTGCCGCCTCCTCGATCCGAAGGCCTCTTACTCGCAGCGTCACAAGTTCGCGGGTCGGAAGCGCGCCGCGGCGGTCCTCAAGGGCCACGACGATTCTCGAAAGGGCCCGTTCGCCTGCGATTTTCTCCAGATCCGCCGTGGATCCGAGTACCGGAAAGCCGAAAATTGTCTCTCCTTCCCCGGAATACGAAGCTGGCATGAGGAATCCTTCCACCTTGATCCCGAGATCGCCTCGGCGGGTCATTTCGCGGGCGACTTCCAGGGCGAGTTGCCCGCTGCCGAGAATCGCCACCCTCTGGACGGGCCCGCTCACCTGCCACGCCCTATCCAGGACTCGTCTTCCGAATCCAAGCGACAGCCCAATCATCGACATGCCGATCAGGAACACGTACCGCGACAGGAGCATACCAGGGAACAGAAAGTAAAGCAGACCCAGCAGCAGGCTGGCAGCGCCCAGGGACTGTTCCACGCGGAGGACGCGATCCACCTGGTTGCCGGTTGTTTCGAAGTTATAGAGATCGTTGAAGTATAGACAGGTCAGACAGGTCACTACCACGAGCGCGATTTGAATCTCGAAGTCGGGCCAGACTTCGTACCTTGCCAATTCGAGCGGATTGTTCCAGAAACGCAACTCGACGGCGCAGAAGAGGCATGCCACCATGAGCAAGCACTCGATTATCAGCAGGAGGAAGCTCTTGGCGGATACGAATTGGCTAAAAATGCGGAACATGGGCCCGTGGCGGTGACAGACGTTCCCTAACGCAATTTTCCAGCCATGATCGGGCGGCCACGATGGGGCCGAACTAGGCATGGAGACCGTGCGCCTTAGTCGATTCCGGACAATCTGCCTTCGTGCCAGCCACCCTGCGTCCTCACAAGATCGCATTATTTGGCAAACAGGCCCAATTTTTTTCGTTCGCAGGAGATTGGATGCACGTTTCCTGGACCGCGGCGATGGAAACCGACATGCTTGTGAAACGATTCATGGAAACGGATTCGGGGGCTCTTCCTCGGGTTGAATGTGAACCAGTGATCGCCAACCGAATAGACTATCTGCTGATCCTCAGTTTCGCGATTATCGGCTCACTGATCTGCGTTTTGTTTGTCGGCGTCCTGGCAGACATGGCTCACGATTGGTGGATCGTGCCAGCTTGGTCTCAGGGGATGCTGTTGCCGCCGCTGGCGCTTTACGTCGCGTGGAGTCGGCGGGAATACCTTCTCAGTTGTACGGCGACCCCCGATCATCGCGGGCTCCTGCTGACTGCTTTGGCATGCCTCGCCTATCTTTCGGGCCGCCTGGCGTCTGAGTTCTTTCTTACGCGAATCGCCTTCGTCATCCTCATTACGGGCCTGATCTGGACGTTCTGGGGACTCCCGCGGCTGCGGAGACTTGTTTTGCCTCTGCTGCTTCTGG
>JBAUOG010000823.1:0-9282 GCA_049579625.1 Bryobacteraceae bacterium | reverse complement strand
GGCTGTGTTCGGTACGGCATCAGCTACCGCGGGGTACGCGTTGGATTTTTGGGCTATTCTGCTCGTAGAGGTAGTTGATATGGCGGAGTTCGGTAATGCGTCCGACCGGCTTGATTTACCCACCTTGGCCGCATACCTCGTTCCGTTGCCTCTCGTCCTCCGTCTCTATCTAGTTCAGCAATCGGTGTATCGGAGTCGATGGACATCGTCCGCCGGGCGTCGGTGTTCATCGTTCTGCAAGCCGGGGTTCAGACGCTCGGTGGTCATAGAAGAAACGCAAAGAAAGAGAGTGAACATGAAGCAGACGAAGAAGATGAAAGCGGCCGTCGTGCGCGAATTCGGGAAGCCCCTGGCGATTGAAGAACGGCCGATTCCCGAGCCGAAACCACATCAAATCCTGGTGAAAATGGAATCAACCGGTGTGTGCCACACCGACCTGCATGCCATGGAGGGCGACTGGCCGATTAAACCGAGGCTGCCTTTTATTCCGGGCCACGAAGGGGTGGGTTATGTCGCGGCTACCGGCACTGCCGTAAAGCACGTGAAGGAGGGCGACCTGGTTGGGACACCGTGGCTCCATTCGGCGTGCGGGCACTGCGAATATTGCCTTTCAGGGTGGGAGACGCTCTGTGAGCGGCAGGAGAACGGAGGGTACTCGGTCAACGGGAGCTTCGCTGAATATGCAATCGCCGATCCTGACTACGTCGGACACATACCGAAGGGCGTGGACCTGGTCGAGATTGCTCCTATCCTTTGCGCAGGCGTAACGGTTTACAAGGGCCTGAAGATGACGGACACGAAGCCCGGCAACTGGGTTGTGATCTCCGGAATCGGAGGGCTAGGGCACCTGGCAGTGCAGTATGCCAAGGCGATGGGCTTGAATGTGGCAGCCGTGGATGTAGACGATAAGAAGCTGGAACTGGCGCGCAGATTGGGCGCCACGGTAACGGTCAACGCGAAAACCACAGACCCCGTAGCCTATGTGAAGAAGGAAATCGGCGGCGCCCACGGCGTCCTGGTGACGGCAGTGTCGCCGAAGGCCTTCGAACAAGCGCTGGGCCTGTTGCGTCGCGGAGGCACGGTCGCGTTTAATGGCTTACCCCCGGGCGATTTTCCGGTGTCAATCTTTAACGTGGTCTTGAATGGAATCACGATTCGCGGATCGATTGTCGGAACCCGGCTCGATTTGAAGGAATGCCTGGAGTTCGCGCGCGACGGCAAAGTGAAAGCGATGGTGACAGCCGAACCGTTGGAGCACATCAACGATATCTTTCACCGCATGGCCAATGGCCAGATTGAAGGAAGGATTGTCGTCGACTATCGGTTATAAGGAAGCCAGTGCGAGCTGATCAGGGGCCAGCTTCAAAGCAAAGAAGGGCCAGTTAGTTAGCAATCGGCCAACCACAGGTTCTCCGGAAACCCACCCTTGAAATCACGTAGAATGTGCGAGTTATTTCCGAGCATCACAGCCTGAAGGCTGTGCCACGGCTTGCCCTGTATTGCGGAAGTTTCTGACACTTGTGACGGGCGCCGTAGAGCGCATGCTGAAGCCTGTGCCACGTCCAGATTGCTCCGCTCAGTCGCCGCTACTCGCTGCGCAGCGCCGTCATTGGCTCGATTCTTGCGGCCTTGCGCGCCGGGACGCCGCTTGCGAGTAGTGCGGCGAGGCCGAGGACGATGGTCACGACGGCAAAGGTGAGGGGATCAGTAGGCTGCACGCCGAATAACATTTTCGCCATAAGCTTCGAAAGCAAGACAGCTCCGGCAACTCCGACTACTGTTCCTATCAACGTCTGCATGATCGCTTGTCGAAAGACCATTCGCAGAACGTCGCCCCGGCTGGCACCGAGCGACATACGAATGCCGATCTCGCGGGTCCGCCGGGATACGGAGTAGTTCATGACGCCATAGATTCCTACAGCCGCTAATATCAGTGCCACCACGCCAAATAGCCCGAGCAACAGCATCTCGAAGCGGGGCTGCGCGTTGGCGTCCGCAACTGCCTGGTCCATCGTCAGCACCTGTGAAACCGGCAGATTCCGGTCGAACGACCAGACGCACTGCTGGACGGCAGACGCCAGTTCAGAAGCATTCCCGTCGCTCCGCACCACTAACGTGATGTAACTCATGTGCGTCGCGATCGGGTCTGTACCGGTCCCCAGAAAATCATGATTCTGCAGCGCCGCGAGATACATCTCGGGATCCGGCTCGGAGGCCCAGTCATACTGCTTCGCATTTGCCACCACACCGATGACAGTAAGCCAGTTAGTCTGGCCGGCGGTTCTGCCGCCAATATCAATGCGCTTGCCGATGGGAGACTCGTTAGGCCAGTATTCACGCGCTGCGCGCTCATTGATGATGACCACATCCGGCGATCTGGCATCATCCTGATCGGTGATGAGACGGCCACTCCTTAAGGGCAGCCGCATAGTCTGGAAATACCCTCGCATGACGATCCGGTAAACCGCATCGGGCAATTCGCCGGGCCGTGGCTCCGGGCGACCCTCGATTTGGAAGCCCCGGTCCCACAGATCGCCTGCCAGCGGCAGGTGATTGATGGCGCCAGCCGAGTTAACGCCCGGCAGCGTCCGCACCTTACGAAGAAGATCTCGATAGAACACCTCGCGCCGGTTCCCTTCCTCCTCTTTCGTGCCTGCCACAGACACCACCATGGAGAGCACGTTGTGAGGATTGAACCCCGGGTCGACCGATTGCAGAGCGAAGAAGCTGCGCACCATCAACCCGGCTCCAATCAGCAGCATAAATGCCAGCGCGAACTCGGACGCAACCAGGAAACTTCGCAACTGATGGCGGCGCACACCTTCACTGTCGCCACGGCCCCCTTCTTTGAGTGCATCGCTCAGATTCCCGGCGGCGGCGTGCATGGCCGGAGTCAGCCCAAAAACGAGTGCGGTCAGCACGGTAATAAAAGTCAGGAAAAGCACGACGTGCGCGTCAATCGCCACCATCTCCACTCGCGGTATGTATTCCGGACTTAGCGCGACCAGTGCTTTCGTTCCGCCGGCTGCCAACAAGAGGCCTGCCGCGGCGCCAAGGGCCGCCAGCAGTAGATTCTCCGTGAGGAACTGAGCCATGACGCGGGCCTTGCCTGCGCCTAGCGCAACCCGAACCGCTATCTCTTTTTGCCGGTCGGAGGTGCGCGCCAGCAGCATGTGAGCCACGTTGGCGCACGCGATGAGGAGTACGAATCCAACCGCGCCCAGCATCAGAAGCAATGGCGACTCGATCTTCCCAACAACATTCTCCTTCAGCGGCCTCACCACAACATTGCGATTCGTCGCGGGGTACTGCTTCTCCAACCGGGTGGTGACGATCGCCATGTCAGCCCGCGCCTGAGCGAGCGTGACGCCCGGCTTCAATCGCGCAAAAACCCGCAGATGGTTGCCGCCTCGCTCATGAATGGAGTCGCCAAATGCATTCGGCACCCATAGCTCCGCATGCGTGGCCCAGAACGGCGCGAACTTGAATGCAGCAGGCATAACGCCAACCACGGTGTACGCTACGCCATCGAGTACGATCAGTTTTCCCAGTACGCTCTGATCGCCGTGAAAGCGACGCTGCCACAGCCGGTAGCTCAATATCACTTCGCGCTCCGCGCCTATCTGGTCCTCTCCTTTCACAAAAAGGCGGCCCAACAGCGGTTCAACCCCAAGCAGTGGCAAAAGGTTTTGCGTCACTTTCAGGCCATTGAGATGCTCAGCCGGGCTGCTGTCGGAAGAGTCGCGGCTGATGAGGTTCGGGCTCCAAAAGTCGGCTCCCCCCATCGCCTCAAACGAATGAGTCTGGTCGCGCCAATCAAGGTAATTCGCAGTAGCCACCGGTGCGGTTCCGTCGTTCAGAACAGTAACCAGGCGGTCCGCGTCCTTGTATGCCAGCGGACGCAGCAACACAGCATTCACAACGCCGAAGATGGCTGTGTTCGCGCCGATTCCCAACGCAAGGGCGAACACCGCCACGGCAGTAAAGCCGGGAGTCCGCAGCAGGCTTCGGGCTCCATAACGTAAGTCCTTGGCTAAGTGCTCAATCCATGGGATCGACCTTGCTTCGCGATGAAGTTCCTTGGCTTGCTCCACGCCACCATAGGCACGGCGGGCTGCCAACCTCGCCTCCGCTGGAGGCAGGCCGCGCGCCTCAAACTCCTCCTGTAAAAGCGCCAGGTGGCTCGCAATCTCGCGGGCCAGTTCGTGCTCTGCCTTTTGGCCGCGAAGGAGGTTTGCCAGTCTCGCGAAGAATCGGCGCATGGATCACGCTCCTTCGGAAAGTAGTTTGTCCACCAGGCCCACCATTCGCCGCCAGCGCTGCGTCTCGTGCGCCAGAGCTTTCTCGCCAGCCTTGGTTATCCCATAAAACTTCGCTTCCCGGTTGCTTTCCGTCTTGCCCCAGGCGCCTTTGATTCTGCCTTGCTGTTCCAGGCGAACCAACGCCGGATACAACGTTCCCTGGTTCAAGTGCAGCAGATCCTCGGAAACCTGCTGCAGGCGGGTCGCAATGGCATATGCATGCTGCGGCCCCATGGTTTGAAGGGTCTGAAGAACGATCAGGTCGAGCGTTCCCTGGAGGATGGCGATACGATCGGTGTCTTCACTTGGCATCCAAGTAAACCTCTATGCTGAATATGAACGAACTTCACTTGGATGTCAAGTGAGACAATGCCCGGGCGATCCGCCAGCCTGTAGCGGTCAGGCCGCTCCGTCCACCCGGCAATCCTCCACCACGGGCGCCCCAGAATGCGACTTGCGGCTGCCAAAAAGACGATGCCTAACAGAAGCACTGCCGTGGCGTTCGGTCGTCAGATGGGCCATTATCTTGGATATGGCCTCAAGTCAGAGTCGGTACGGACGGCGACGGCGAAAGCGTTTCAGTATGCTTTGTGCACTACTGGCTTTCCCGCTGGGTGCGCAAGAGCTGTATCACAAACGGCCGGACGCCAATACACAGTGGGCAACGTTCGAGAATCCCTCCGCGGCAAAAGGAAAGGCGGCTGCCGACAACAAAACAGCCAAGGGCCACGCTTTCGAGCCCTTCGCGGCCGGTGAAACCAAAACGCTACTGAACGTGACGGGCAGCGGCAGTGTGCGGCGAATCTGGATCACGCTTCCCGATCGCGATCCCAAGATGCTGCGCAGCATTCGGCTGGACATGTTCTGGGATGGCGCGAAGTCGCCGGCCGTTTCGGTACCGCTGGGCGATTTCTTCGGCGCCATTGAAGGACGCGCAGTGAAACTGGAGAACGAACTATTCGTCAACCCCGAAGGACGCTCGTTCAATTGCTATATTCCGATGCCCTTCCGCCGCGCAGCACGCGTTACGCTAACCAACGACTCGGACCGGAACGTTGACGCGCTGTTCTACGACGTGGATGTGCTGATGACGGAGAAGCCCGATCCCGACGCGCTGTATTTTCATGCCACCTTTCGCCGCGAGAGGTGGACGGAACCGGGCCGTGATTTTGAGATCCTTCCGCCGGTTCACGGCGAGGGGCGTTTCCTGGGGGTTCACGTGGGCGTGATTACGGCGCCTGAGATCACCGGGTGGTTTGGCGAGGGCGAAGTGAAGATGTACATCGATGGCGACAACCGTCTGCCGACGATTGCTGGGACGGGCACGGAGGATTACATAGGGACTGGCTGGGGGCAGGATCTGTTTCAGGTGCGATTCGAAGGCTGCACACTGGCGGATAAAGACACGCGCCAGTATGCGTTCTACCGCTATCACATCCCGGATCCGATCTACTTTCACAAAGACCTGCGGGTGACGATCCAGCAGATGGGAGGCGATACCAAGGCCAACGTGCTTAGGATGCTGCAGCAAGGCGTCGACGTGCGGCCGGTCAGCGTGGCCAGCAAGGCGGGCTTTGAGAAGCTGCTGGATAGTCCCGCGAAATACGACTTGAGCAAGGACCCGGCGTCGAACGACGCGTGGGTGAACATACTGGAGCGCCAGGATGTTTCGGCGGTGGCGTTGTTCTATCTCGATTCGCCCGAAAATGGTCTGCCGCCGATCCCCTCCGTGCAGGTGAGAACAGAAGCCTTGCCGGCTCGGTAGGTGTTACGAAGAGTGAGGGCATCTGCAACCACGTGCCGGGGACTATAAACATTGGATGAAGCACGCGCCGCGAAGAATATTCTGCCAGAAACAACCGCTCCCTCACGGTCGCGGCTCGGTAGGTGTTGCGATGAGTTGCGGCTATCTGCAATCACGTTGAGGGGCTCGTAAACACTGGATGAAGCACGCGCCGCGAAGAATATTCTGCTCGAGATAACAAGAATCCAACTATGTATGTAGTGGTACCGAGTTAGGCGGATTGGCGTTCTGAAACCGCTGCCTGCAGCATGGCGCGTGCGTAGCCGATGTTGTAGGCGAAGGCCGTGTAACCGCCGCCACCGGGGTAATAAGGCTTGAATCCCGGCCGTTCCCGATCCGCATCCAAGGCTCGTGGATGCTCCGGGTAGAGCGTGCGCGGATATTTCTGACGTACCAGTTCTTTCATGACGGCAAACATGTTGATCTGGCCCTCATCGAGGAAGACCTCCGTGTAGTCTTCATAGGGCACGCGCACGCGGACGTTGCGATAGTGGACGTGATTAATGCAGTCGCGCTCGCCGAAATAGCGACACACTTCGACGGGGTCCTGTCCCATTTCGCGCGTCACGCCGCAATCGAAGGTGATGCCGTTCGAGGGACTCTTCACGATGTCGACCAATCGCTTCCATCCTTCGACGGTGCCCATGATCTGGCCGGAGCCACGGCTGAGGGGCGTGGGGGGATCGTTCGGGTGAAGAGCCAGACGCACGCCTGCTTGTTCCGCAACGGGGATGACGGCCTTCAGGAAATGCGTGACGTTTTGCCACATTTCGTCGATGGAGTGCACGCCCTCCGCTTCCAGAGGAGGAAGAGCCTTGACCCGCCCGTAATCAAAAGCGGTCAACCCGGCGCCGGCGCGGCCGATTTCTTCGTAATAGCCTTCCACCAAACGGTGCGCATAGAAGTTGTACTCGATGACGGGAAGGCCGGCCCGACCGGCCGCGCGAATGGATGCGATGACCTGCTCGATCTCCGCATCCCGACCGGGCTGACCAAGCAGCGTTTTCGGGAAACCGCCGATCATCATGTTGAACAACGTGAGGCCGCTGCTTTTGAGGTTGTCGATTCGCGATTTCACATCCGCTTCGTCCCACGGGATGCGGGGACCACCGGTCACCACGTAGTTCACACCGAGTTGCTTCACCCGCCGCATTCCGGCGTCGTCAACCACCCCCGGAGCGAGACCGGTGTCGCCAATTCCCAGGCAGATCTTCGGGAGGGCGTCAGTCGAACCGGCGGCGAACGACGGGAATGGGAGTACCGAACAACCGACGGCTTCGATTAGTGCTCTGCGGGAAATCATGGCTGCTCCTCATACTGCGCCGCCTTGGAATGCTCCGTAGCTGATCGCGACACGCCGGTTGCGTGGCTGTGGGAATCGTAACACCTGCCCGCACAACATGTGCTCATTCGCGCATCCGGGCAGGCTTGCGAAGTACTCTATTTTCAGTAGGAAGGGTGCATCATGGAGTAACGTCCGGGACTCCGGAAGCGCCTATGAATTGACCGCACAAACCTCATGTGGATTGTCCGATTAGCCCTCAGCCGACCTTACACCTTCGTGGTAGTGGCCATGCTCATTGCGATCCTGGGCGGGGTGTCGATCGCGACGATGGCGGTCGATATCTTCCCCTACATCGACATTCCGATTGTGAGCGTGTTGTGGAACTATTCGGGGCTGTCGCCGGAGGAGATGGAGAAGCGAGTGACGACGGGCTTCGAGCGCAGTCTCACGAGCAATGTTAACGACATTGAGCACATTGAATCGCAGTGCTTCAACGGCTATGCCGTGGTTCGGATTTACTTCCATCCGAACGTGAAGGTGGACATGGCGGTAGCCCAGGTGACGGCGACGGTACAAACCAGCCTCCGCCAGATGCCGCCCGGCATGTTTCCGGCCAACGTTCTGCGATATGACGCGGCCAGCGTCCCGGTGCTTTCGCTGGGGCTTTCGAGCAAAACACTGCATGAGCAGGAGATCTTCGACCTGGGCAATAACTTCATACGCACACCGCTCGGCACGGTGCAGGGCGCGTCGGTCTCCTACCCGTTTGGCGGCAAGCAGCGAGCCGTGATGGTCGACTTGAACCTGGACGAACTGTACGCCAAGCAACTTTCGCCCATCGATGTTTCGAATGCATTAAACCTGCAGAACCTGATCCTACCCACGGGAACGGTGAAACTGGATAAGACCGAATATCTGGTGCGAGTGAACAGCAGCCCTGAATTGTTAAGTGAGTTGAACAACCTTCCCATCAAGACCGTGAATGGGGCGACGGTGTACATGAAAGATGTCGCGCAGGTTCATGACGGTTTTTCGGTACAGAACAACATCGTGCGCACGAACGGATCGCGCGGCGTTCTGATGACGATCACCAGAAGCGGGAAGGCCTCGACCTTAGCCATCGTGAATGCGGTGAAGGCCGCGCTGCCTAACATCCTGGCCAATGTGACGCCGGCGCTAAAGGTGGTGGCGCTGGCGGACCAATCGTTGTTTGTGCGGGCATCGATTCAAGGAGTGGTGCGCGAAGCCCTGATTGCGGCCGGCCTGACAGGCTTGATGATCCTGCTGTTTCTGGGAAGCTGGCGCAGCACGCTGATCGTCTGCATCTCCATCCCGCTCTCCATCCTCACGTCCATCTCGATTCTCAACCTGCTCGGAGAAACGATCAATGTGATGACGCTGGGAGGATTGGCGCTGGCGGTCGGCATCCTGGTGGACGACGCGACGGTCGAGATCGAGAACACGCACCGGAACCTTGCGTTGCGGAAGCCGCTGCTACGCGCTGTGCTGGATGGCGCGCAGCAGATCGCCGTGCCCACCTTCGTCGCCACGCTTTCAATTTGCATTGTGTTTGTGCCGGTGTTGTTGCTGACCGGAACAGCGCGTTACCTGTTTACACCGCTGGCGATGGCTGTCGTCTTTGCCATGCTCGCTTCTTATTTCCTGTCCCGAACATTAGTCCCGACCATGGTGGCTTATCTGCTTAAGTCGGAGGTTCACTTGTACCAGCAGGGGACGCACGGAGAAACGGCGGGTGGTAAGGGCGTGATCTGGAAGGCCCACTACATATTCAATAAGCTGTTCGAAAGCTTGCGCTTCCGTTACGTGGGCTTGCTCGAATGGTCGCTACGGCATCGTCTGCCTGTGCTCACCGCGTTTCTAGGACTATCGAC